>JADFNY010000198.1 GCA_022563115.1 Acidobacteriota bacterium
TTCGTGAAATCGTTCGGATGCGCCCCGTGACTCCGGTTCCCCGTACTCCCGAAGAGGTTCGGGGAGTGGTTTCGCTGCGAGGTGAGATGATCGAACTGATCGACCTCGGCTCGGCCTGCTGCCTCGGCCTGCTGCCGGGAAGCCGTCGCCTCGAGGTGGAGCGCCTTTTACCGCCCATGCTCGAAGCAGCCAGCTCGCTGTTGTCACGCATCGGCCGGCCACGCTTCCTGATTCCGGTGTCGCCGGCGCTCGAGGCTGCCATGTACGAATCGGTGCTCGCCGGCTTTCCCGACCTGCGACAGCGCACCTATTTGATCGAAGGCGACTACTATCCGACCCTCGAGCACTGCACTGCGGCGGCCGTGTGCTCGGGGACCGCGACGCTCGAGGCGGCGCTGACTGATACGCCCATGGTGGTCGTTTACAGGACTTCGTGGCTTACCTATAATTTGGCGAAATTGCTGGTTCACGTGCGCGATATCGCGCTCGTTAACCTGATTGCGGGTCGGCGCGCTGTACCCGAGCTGGTGCAGGGGGAGGTCACCGGCCCCCGTATTGCCGACGAGCTCAGGACATTGCTCAACGAACAAGCGCGCCGTAGCGGCGTGCTCAGCGCTCTCGCCGAGGTTCGTGAGCGTCTGGGTGAGGCGGGCGCGAGCGACCGTGCTGCCCGCCGCGTGTTGCAAGCCGCGGGATGCATCGAGCCTGAGGATCCGTCATCCGGCGAGCCGACCCGATGAACAATCTTTACCGCCTGAGTCGCTACTTGCGGCCATACGGTTCGCGGATGATCGCGGCGGTCGCAGCGACCTGCGGTGTTGGCATTGCAACGTTGGGGATTGTCAGCCTGCTGCCGCCCATCCTCGACCGGCTCAACGGGGACGTCGAAGGGCTCCCCGGCGGTGGGGCGCTCCAGACAAGTGTCACCACCGCGGAGCTCCTGCGATTGGCTGGCGGCCTGGTGGTCCTCTACATGCTGTTGGGAATCGCGCGGTTTCTGTCGACCTACCTGATGGGTTCCGTCGGCTTCTCGATGGTGCGCGACCTGCGCTGCGATCTGTTTCGGCACCTGGAGTTGCTTCCGCTCGGCTTCCACACCCGACACTCGACCGGAGGGTTGATGTCGCGGGTCACCGTCGACGTGCTGGCCGTGCAGGAAGTCCTCTCGCGTGTCCTTGTCGACGTCCTGCGTGACGGACTGACCGTGATCGGCTTGGTCGGCTACATGTTTTGGCTCGACTGGCGATTGGCGCTCGCCGTGCTCGTCGGGGCGCCGGCGTTGGTCAGCGTCATCACCCGGTTGGGAGGACGGTTGCGCGGCGCCAGTCTCGATACCCAGCGAGGACTGGGTGACGCGTCGGCCTTGCTGCTCGAGACGCTCACCGGGATCCGTATCGTCAAGGCCTTCGGCATGGAAGAGTTCGAGGCTGAGAAGTTCCGCCGCGCCGCCGAGCGTCTCTACCGGAACTCGACACGGGCGCTGCGGTTGGCCAGCATCAGCTCTCCGCTGATGGAGCTGATCGCCGCCGTGGGTGGCTCCGCCGTGCTCTTCTACGGTGCCTTCCAGATCCAGAGCGGTGTTCTCACCTCGGGGCAACTTGTCACATTCCTGCTGGCGGCATTCATGACATACTCGCCGATTCGCCGCCTCGGCGCCGCCAACGCCCGGGTGCAGGCGGCGGCTTCCGCATCCGACCGGATCTTCGAGATCCTCGATGCGCCCGTAGAGGTGGGCTACGCGGCCGCCGAGTACGAAGGCGTCAGCTCGGCAGCGGCGCCGGCCGATTCCGGCTACGGCAACGGCGCCTCCGGACGGCCGAGCGGCTCGATGCCGATGCCGGCGATCCTCGAAGGGTTTCGCTTCGTCGAGGTGCGGTTCGCCTACTGTGACGCGGAGGGAGAGCTTCGGGACGTCCTGCACGGTGTGAGCTTCGAGATCCCGGCGGGCAGGGCCGTAGCCTTGGTCGGTAGCTCCGGCGCCGGCAAGAGCACGATCGCCAACCTGATTCCGCGCTTCTACGATCCCTCTGGCGGTGCCGTGGAGATCGACGGCACCGACCTGCGTGATCTTCCCATTGCCGACCTGCGCAGCCAGATCGGCATCGTCACGCAGGAGACCATCCTGTTCAACGACACGGTGCGCAACAACATCGCCTACGGTCGCCCGTCGGTGCCGATGGAGGCGGTCGAACAGGCGGCGCGCGCGGCCCTGGCGGATTCGTTCATCGAAGAGCTGCCGCAAGGGTACGAGACGGTGCTCGGGGAGCGCGGCCTCACGTTGTCCGGCGGGCAGCGGCAGCGCATCGCCATCGCCCGGGCGCTGCTGAAGAACGCTCCGATCCTGATTCTCGACGAGGCGACCTCGAACCTCGACGAGCGGTCCGAGCGCCAGGTCCAGGAGGCGCTCGCCAACCTGATGGAGGGGCGCACGACTTTGATCATCGCGCACCGATTGACCACCGTGCGGCGAGCCGATCTGATCATCGTGCTCGACCGGGGTCGTATCCTCGAGTCGGGAACCCACCACGAGCTGGTAGCGCGGCCCGGGCCCTACAAGGACCTCTATTCGCTGCAGTTCGCCGATGTCGCCGGGCCGGCCCGGGGCTCGTGAGGTCGCGTTTGCTTGATCGATTGGTGCTCGCGGTCGCCCCTGTTCTCGGCGCCGCCTGGCTGCGGGCGACGAGAGCGACGATGCGGCTGCGGTTTCACGGTCGCGACACGGCGTTGCCCGAAGACAGCGGCCCGCTGATCTATGCTTTCTGGCACGCGCAGCTCGCCATGATGCCGTGGGTGCAGCTGCGCCCACCGAGCGTCGTGCCGATCTCGCAATCCAAGGACGGCGAATGGACGGCGCGATTGTTCTCGCGGTTGAACGCTGAGACCGTACGTGGCTCGACGAGTCGCGGCGGCGCGGCGGCGCTGCGCGGGCTGGTTCGTGCGGCACGCGACGGCAAGGATCTGGCGATCACGCCGGACGGGCCCAGGGGTCCGGCCGAGAAGGTCCAGCCGGGCGCGATCTGGCTGGCGCGTCTCTCGGGACGTCCGCTGCTCCCGGTTGCCTTCGCCTCCCGCCCCGTCTTCCATGTCGGCTCCTGGGACCGGGTGATCGTTCCGCTTCCGTTTTCACGCGGCGTCTTCGAGTACGGGGAGCTGCTCTGGGTGGCGCGGGACGTCGACGAGAGCGCCGTCGAACGGGCGAGGGTCGAGCTCGAAGGTCGCATCAACTCGGTCACCGACCGGGCAAGACGACGGCTGGTAACATAGCGCGATGATTCGGAGCATGAGCGGCTACGGGCGGGGTGTCGCGGAGGGCGAAGGGCTGCAGATTTCGTTCGAACTGCGCTCGGTGAACCACCGATTCAGCCGCGTAGGTTTGCACCTTCCCGCCGAGCTCGCGTTTTTCGAGACCACCGCCCGGCGGCTGATTGCGGACCGGGTCGAGCGCGGCAAAGTCGATCTGACGGGGACGATTCGAGGCCCGCGCGGCCTCCCCGAGGTGCAGATCAACGAGGAGCTGGCGGCCAGCTACGCCGAATCGCTGACCGCCCTGGCGGGCGGCCTGGGCATCGAGCCGAACATCGACCTGGCGATGCTGACCAGCTTGCCGGGCGTCGTCTCGGGACAGAGCACCCGGCAGCTCGATCCGCAGCGCGATGCGGCGCTGGCGAAGGAAGCGCTGGGGGCGGCTCTTGATGAGTTCGAGGTTATGCGTACCGCCGAGGGTGCGCACCTCGCCGCCGACATGAAGCAACGGTTCGAGATCATCGCCGGCATGGTGACACGCATCGAGGAGCTCACCGCCGATCTGCCACGGCGCTATCGGGACCTCCTCGCCGCTCGCATCGAGAGCCTGATCGAGGACACCGCCGGCGAGCTCGATCAGGGGCGCTTGGCTCAGGAGGTGGCCCATTACGCCGATCGTTCGGATATCACCGAGGAGCTTGTGCGCCTCCGCAGCCACATCGAAAAGGCGGGCGGCCAACTCGACAATGGGGGGTCGGTGGGGCGCTCCCTGGAGTTTCTCCTCCAGGAGATGCACCGCGAGATCAACACCATCGGCGCCAAGGCCAAGGTCGTGGAGATCGGCGACATCGTCGTCGACGTCAAGAGCGAGCTGGAGCGTGTTCGCGAGCAGGTGCAGAACGTTGAGTGAGGCGACGGCGCCACCGGTCTGCTTCGTTCTTTCGGCGCCTTCCGGGGCCGGCAAGACGACCCTGGCACACGCCGTGTTGCCGAAGCTCCCGGAGATCGCCCGAACGGTTTCGTGGACCACAAGGAACCCACGGCGGGGGGAGAGGGACGGCGTCGACTACACCTTTGTCACCCAGGACGCCTTCGACGAGCACCAGGCAGCGGGCGGCTTTCTAGAAAGCGCGGTAGTCCACGGAAACAGCTACGGAACGCCGGCGAGTGAAATCGAGCGCATCCAGGCCGACGGCCACGACGCGCTGATGGTGATCGACGTCCAGGGGGCCGAAGCAGTCCGCACGCGGCTCGCCGCCGCGGTGACGATTTTCGTCTTGCCGCCCTCCAGGAAGGTGTTGGAGGATCGTCTCGGAGGGCGCGATGGAGCCGATCCTGCCAACGAGGAGACGATTCACCAGCGGCTCGGCGTGGCGGCGGAAGAGATTGCTCAGTTCGTGCGGTACGATTACCTGGTGATCAACGACGACTTCGATCGAGCGGTTCGCGAGCTGGAGGCGATTCTGATCGCCGAGCGGTGCAAGCGGCGTCAACGGACGCACGAGGCCAGCGAGATTCTCGAATCGTTTCGCTAATCACCAGAGGACGAGATGCTCAAGAATTCTTACTACCTGTTTGTCGAAGTGGCGTCGCAGCGATGTTCGCAGCTGATGCGCGGCGCCAAGCCCAAGATCGACCTGCGTGCCCACAAGTACTCGACGATCGCCTGCGCCGAGGTAAAAGAGAACCTCATTCCCTGGCGGACGGTGACTGACGAGCAGCTCGCCGCCGAGCTCGCCGCCGGCCTCGCCGCGCAGCAGGCCGCCGGGGAAGAGGGGACGCACGCTGATCTGGCGCTAGCCGGAGCAACCCCCCCCAAGGCGAAAGAAGAAAAGGGATAAGCCCGTGCCCGGTCCCCGGGTGCTCCTGGTCGTTACCGGAAGCATCGCCGCCTACAAGGCGTGCGAGGTGGTCCGCAGGCTCCAGGATCGCGGCGTCGAGGTGCGTGTCGCGATGACCCGAAACGCGGGCGAGTTCGTCAGCCCGCTGACCTTCGCGGCGCTCTCCGGCCATCGCGTCTTGGTCAGCTCGTTCGACGACGAGCGACCCGAGCGCATTCCACACGTTCGATGGGCCGAGGAGAGCGACGCTTTTTGTGTCGTTCCCGCGAGCGCCGATTTCATCGCCAAGATGGCGCTCGGCATCGCCGACGATTTTTCCTCGACGCTGCACTTGGCCTTCGCAGGGCCGGTGCTGGTGGCGCCGGCGATGGAAGATCAGATGTGGCGGCACCCCGCCGTCCGGGAGAACGTGGACAAGCTGAGCGCGCGCGGCGTCGTGATCGTGCAACCGACTGCCGGCCCACTGGCCTCCGGCCGTCACGGGCTGGGTCGCCTGGCGGAGCCCCCGGACGTCGTCGATGCGATCATGGAGGTGCTCGTCACCGAGCCCATCGAACGCTCGCTCGCCGGCATGCGGGTGCTCGTTTCGGCTGGGCCGACGCACGAGCATTTCGACCCGGTGCGCGTTTTGACCAACCCTTCGACGGGCAAAATGGGATACGCGGTTGCCCGAGCAGCCGCACGCCTCGGCGCCGATGTCATCCTGGTGAGCGGCCCGACCCAGATCGTCGAGCCCGCCGGGGTCGAAATCGTACGGGTAGTCAACGCCGAGGAGATGAGGCGCGAGATGGTGGACCACACTGCAGCGGCCGATATCGTCGTCATGGCGGCGGCGGTGAGCGATTTTCGACCCGTCGCCCCGGTGTCGGAGAAGCTCCAGAAGTCGGCCGCCGATGCCATGTCATGGGAGGTTGAGCGCACACCCGATATCCTCGAGGAGCTGCGGCGGCTCGGTGGGCGGCGCACCCTCGTCGGTTTCGCGGCGGAGACCTCGGATCTCGAAGCGCGGGCCCGAGAGAAGCTCGATCGGAAAGGGTGCGACCTGATGGTCGCCAACCTCGTGGAGGCCGGGGTGACCGGCTTCGAGGTCGACACCAACGAGGTCGTCATCCTCGATCGCCTCGGTGGCCGGGTGCCAGCAGGTCCGGCTCCGAAGAGCGACATCGCCTTCACGATCATCGACGCCATCCTCGGGTTCCGTCAACGCCTCGGCGTCGCTAGCCGCGAGAAGGCCGGGTGAGCACCGGTGCCGACCGCGATCGGCTGCGCGCGCAGCTCGCCGGGCACCTAGAACGCCTGCGCCACGAAGGAGTCTGGGGTCTTTCGATTCCGGAGGCCGCGGAGACCGAGTCGCTGCAGGCGGTCGAGGCTGAGGCGGTGCTGGCGGTCGAGGCCGGGGCGGTGCAGGCGGTCGAGGCCGGGGCGGTGCAGGCGGTCGAGGCCGAGGCGGTGCAGGCGGTTGAGGCCGGGGCGGTGCAGGCGTTCGAGACCGAGTCGCTGGAGCCCGTTGAGGCAGAGGCGTTGGCGTGCGTCGCCTGCCGGCTCCACGAGACCCGCACCAAGGTCGTTTTCGGGGTAGGCAACCCCAACGCCCGGCTGATGTTCATCGGCGAAGGCCCGGGGCGCGATGAAGATCTCCAGGGAGAGCCGTTCGTCGGCCGCGCCGGACAGCTGCTGACCAAGATCATCCAGGCGATGGGCTACGAGCGCGAGGACGTCTACATCGCCAACGCGGTCAAATGCCGGCCGCCGCAGAACCGCGACCCGCAGGCGGACGAGGTCGCGGCTTGCCGACACTTCCTGATGCGCCAGGTGGCGCTCGTCCAGCCAGAGATCATCGTCTTGCTCGGGCGCTCGGCGGTCGGCGCGGTGCTCGGGCTCAGCTCCCCGTTGTCGCGGCTACGCGGTACCTTCCGCGATTGGAATGGTGCCCAGGTGATGTGCACCTACCATCCGGCATACCTGCTGCGGAACCCGAGCGCCAAGGGCATGGTGTG
>JADFNY010000199.1 GCA_022563115.1 Acidobacteriota bacterium
CGGATGCGTGCAGGTGCAGCGGCAATCCAGTCTCGGTGCTCGCACCCACCGCCGCGGCGACCACGGCGTCGTTGGCCAGCAATCCGGCCGTTGCGCCACCCTCGTAGGGGGCGGTCAGAGCCGCGAGCCGAGAAGCCAGCGGCCCATCGAGCCGCAGGCCGACGGCGGTGACGCTGACGAGGGCGCTTTCCCGGACCCGGCGCTCGATGTTGCTTCCCGGATACAGGGAAGCCGCTTGCGGCGTCAGGCGCACATCGACGCGCAGCGGCAGCAGGCCGCGAAACTCGAGCTCGAGCAGGGTTTCGACGGTCGTCGCGTCGACCGGGGTGGTGCCGGCGCGGGTGATGCCGCGGCTGGCAGCATGCCGCGCTCCGTCGCCGAGCCATTCGGCGCGCGAGGCCGGATCGCCGGAGAGTAGGTTGGTCAGGGCTTCCAAGGCGGCCCCAGCGACGACGCCGTTGGGTTGGCCGTCGGATCCGCGCATCACCATACCGTCGCCGCCCACGGCGAGTATCGGGTCGGGTAGAGCCGCGAGGCCGGCGGTGTTGAGCCAGGCGGTCTGGCCGTTGCGGTGCAACAACACGAGCGGCCGCTCGGTGGTCACGGCATCGAGTGCCCCACGGTCGGGAAGCACCGGGGCGGGCCAGTCGTTCTCGTCCCATCCCCAGCCGATGATCCAGCCGCTGTCGGTGGTTGCACCGGCGGCGTTGCGGACCATTGCCTGCACCTCCTCGATGCTCGATGCGCGGCGGACATCGAGCGCAGCGGAGCTCCAGCGACCCAACGCCTCCAGGTCGATCCAGGCGTCGTACGTTCCGGGCAGCACAACGCTGCCCTGGAGGTTCATTTGCTGCGTGTACCGACCGGCGAGCTGGAGGATTTCGTCGTCGTTCCCGAGGGCGAGGACCAGGTCGCCGCGGATCGCCAAAGCGGGCACGGGGTCGTCAGAAGCGTCGAGCGGGTAGATAACGCCGCCGGTGAAGATGAGCTCGGGATCATCCGAAGCGGGCGGCGCACATGCGGTGGCGGCGACAACCGTCACCAGCAAGGCCCCGATCGGCGTGGCAGAGTTCTTCAGCACCCTGCTGGGGAACCATCGCATGGCGGGAGTGTACCAGGGGCGCCGCGGTGGGCGCTTGGCTGATTGACAGTTCGCGGTGTCGTCACTACTTTCTCCTCCATGCTGCACACCCGCCCCGTCGTGGTCGCCCTCCTTACGGGTCTGGTCGCCGCCTCGCCGCCGGCAACCGGCGTCGCACAGTTGCGGCCTGCGTCTTCGATCCCGTTCCAAGACATCGAGGGCGTCGGCAGGATCGAGGACTTGCAGAGGCCGGTCCACATCGACGAGCTGCGCGCCTTACGCTCGTTCTTCGAGCGCGTGGATGTGGGCGGGGTCGCCGCGGATCTCGCCCGCCCGGCGGCGGGCACAGAGCTCACCATCGCCGCCGCTGTCGCCCGCCTGCCGGCCGAGTGGGAGGCACCGCTAGTCTTCGTCCAGGGAGCGATCGGCTACGTACCCTACACCGGCAGTGTGCGGGGGGCGCGCGGGACGTTGGAATCGGGGGGCGGTAACGCTCTCGACCAAGCGCTGCTGCTGGCCGCACTGCTCGGGGCACGCGGCGTCGAGACGCGTTTGGCGCGCGGCCGGCTCGACTGGACCGATGCGGCGCGGCTGGTGGTCGGGACCAGCACGCCGTCGGCTCCCGAGCCCGGTGACCCGTGGCCGCGCTGGCTGGAGGCCGCCGCCGATCACTGGTGGGTACAGGCGCAACGAGATGGGCAATGGGTCGATCTCGATCCGTCATTCGTCGACGCCGCCACCGGAGAGCCCGTTGCCGCCGCATCGGAATGGCATGATCGACTGCCGCCAGAGCTGCTCACCCGCGTCCGCGTGGAGCTGCGCCGCGGCGATCTGGCTGTCGCCGCAGCCGAGTTGCCGGCGTCGCGGGTGGTTGGCGAGACGCTTCTCCTCGCGTTCACGGCGCAGTCGAGAGACGCCGTACAGCTGTGGGAGCTCTCCGAAGCACTAGTGGCCGAGCAAGCCGAGGCGCTGAGACGGATCGCCTGGGGGCTCGGATTGTTGCCGCGCCCGGCGCGGACTCCCCGCCCGTCGGACCCGTTGGCCGGGGTCGGACCGCCCCAGCCGGTCACGTTGCCGGCGGAGCCGCCGGTCAGCGCCGAGCCGCTGCAACTGGCGCGCCGCCCGTCGGCGTTTCGACGCATCTTCTTGGACCCGGACGCCGGCCCCTGGACAGCGCGCCTAGAGGTGCCCGGCCAGGTACTCGAAGCGGGCCCCTTCGAGGAGTCCGACCTCGATTCGCTCTCGATCCGGGTCACCGTTCTGGCGCCACGTGTCCCGGTGCACGCCTTGGAGGTGCCCTGGGGTGGCGGCGTCGACGGGACCCTGGCGGTGGCGATCGGCGCCGGCCGGGTGCCGGAGGCGCGCCTCGTGGTCGGAGCAGGACCACTTCATGCGGTGCTCAATCGCCTGGCCGCGTTGGAGCAGGCGGCGCGCGGGTTCATGTTGCCGCCGATCTCCTACCACGACGCCGTCGAGACGCTCGACGCCGCTGCTCGTGACGGCTGGAGGGAGTTCGAGCGGCGCGTGCCAGGCGCGCTGGCGTGGGCCCTGCTGCAGGCTATTGACCGCGTTTCTGACCAGAGCCCCGCCGGACGCGTTGTGCGCGAAGGTTTGCGGCTGGCGGCAGTGCGCTGGCGACCGCCCGGCGAAGCACTGTCCGGGTCGCTCGAGGTTGTGGTAAGCGACCCGGTGACGATTGGCCAGCTCAGCGGGTTGGCGTCGGCGGCGTCTTTGCGGGCTGCCAACGGGCTGCTGCAGTCGGCGGTGCTGAGCCAGATCCTCAACCGCCTGGTCGAACGCGCGCCGGAGACGGCGTTCGACGTCACCCTGCGGGCGATCGGGACAGGGAGAAGCCTCGTTGTTTTCAGCGCCGAGGACCAGTTACCCACCGCCTGGCCGGCTGCGGTGCGGGCCGAAGCGACGCTGGGACTGCGGGCCGGCTACACGGTGATGGCGCCTGGGACGTTTGACGACGCTCACCCAGGCTGGTGGCATGTGGGCGTCTTCGACGGCGAAATGGTGGGCTGGATCCCGGGCCCACAGACGGCGCTTCAGGGTCGCGTCGACATCGGCTCAGCCGCGCCGCTCGACGACCTCGAGACACTCTTGGCATCGCTGCCGGCGCTGCACCGGGCGACCCGATGGTTGGCCGATCTTTCGGGCCGTGGTTCCATGGCGCTGGCGTCGGTTCCAGCAGCGGCCTGCGGATCCGCGACCGTGGCCGCCGACGTGTTGGCGAGGACCTTGGCGCCGCCGTTCCCGCACCCCGACGTGCTATCGCTCTGCGGCCCCCGCTAGCACCCTGTTAAGGGCTCGGCAAGGCGGAGAGCTCCAAGCAGATCGCTGCTGACGTTCGCACGCCGCGGTGCAATGCCTCCAGCGGGAGATGTTCGTCCGCTGCGTGGTGCCGCATGTCAGCCGGGGCGTAGGGTACCAACAGGCTCGGTACGGCAAGCGTCCGGGTAAACACGAAGTCCGGAGTGGTCCCCCCGAGCCGGGGTTGCAGCCAGGGCCGGATATTCCAAGACGCTTCGACGGCGCGCTGAACGGGCGCGCTGAACGGTGTGTCGATCGGCGTTCGCGACGGGGGCACAGCAGCACGCCGTGATACCCGGACGCCACGCTGCTCGAGGAACCGTCGCAGCGAGGCGTACACCTTGTCGGGATCCTGGTCCACGACCAGACGCACATCGATCTTGGCGCCGGCACGGTGTGGAATCACGGTCTTGACGCCCGTCCCATCGTAGCCGCTGGCGAGACCGGCGATGTTGAGGTTGGGCTCGAACATCAAGCGGTGCCACGGCGCGGTCGAGGACGGATCGGCTGCATCGTCGGGTCGGGCCTGCTGAGCGTAGGGGAGCCGCGCGGCGAGCTCGCCCTCGGTGGGGGTCGGCGCCACGATGTCGTCGTAGAAACCGGGGACGGCGACCGAGCCGTCTTCGTTCCACATCGCCGCCAGGGCGCCGACCAGCTCGCGCGCCGGCGTCGGTGCGATGCCGCCGTTGCTGCCGGAGTGCAGGTCGTGTGGGGCGCCGTCGATGGCGACGTCCATGAACAGTAATCCGCGCACGCCGAAGATGATCAGCGGGTTCCCGTCGGGGTGGTACGGCCCGTCTGCGGTGATTGTCACGTCGCACGCCAGGCGGTCCGCGTTGGCGGCTACCAGCCGCTCGAGATGGGGGCTGCCGATCTCCTCCTCGCCTTCGATCAACAGCTTCACGCCGAGCGGACAGCCGACGGTGTCTTCGAGGGCCTTGACCGCGGCAATGTGGGCGAGGAACTGGCCCTTGTTGTCGCCCGCGCCACGCCCGAACAGGGCACCATCGCGGATCGTGGGTTCGAACGGCGGCGTCGTCCAGGCTTCTAGGGGCTCGACCGGTTGCACGTCATAGTGCCCATAGAACAGCACCGTCGGCCTGCCGCTCGGGGCTGGGATCTCCGCGAAGACCGTCGGCGCCCCGGGGCCCTCCCAGACCTCGGCGTTGAAGCCGGCGGCGGTACAGAGCTCAGCGGTGGTTGCGGCGGCGTCGCGACAGGCTTCCGCGTGACCGGCGATACTGGGAATCGCGACCAGCAGACTGAGGTCCTCCGCAACCTGTTGTTGGAGGCTATCGATCCTGTCGAAGACCGTCTTGAGGGCGTCGTGGCTCATGATGCGTAGCTGATTAACACGGCATCCGGGGGGCAACAAGCCGACCGGCTGCGAGACCCGCTGCCGGCACGGTGACGGTATGGGCCCGCGGTTCCTTACCGTTGTGGTGCCTTCCCGATAGAATCAGAGGGAAACAGTTCATCGATGACGTTCCGACGAGCACCGCCATGAAAAAAATAGCGCCACCTTGGCGAGTTTTTCAGCACCCTGCTGGACCGCTCCATTTGGTTGCAGCAACGCTCTTGGTGGCCGGGCTGGCGGCCGGTCCCGCCGCCGGTCACCCGGCCCAGAACGAGTACCCGACCGAGGCCGGCGAGGCGAGGCGCCTCTATGAGAGTTGGATCGATAACTGGACCGACGGCCCGGCGGAGCTTTTGCTGACCAACGAAGAGCGCGAGATCTGGGGCGGCCTGGAGGACACCCAGCAACGCAGGGACTTCATCCAATGGTTCTGGGACCGCCGCGATCCCGACGGCCGGCAGGCCGACAATGAGTTCAGGGACGCTTTCTACGAGAACGTCGCCGAGTCGAACCGGAGGTTCCGCGGCATCCCGAAGGGCTGGAAGTCCGATCGTGGACGGGTTCGCATCATGTTCGGCAAGGCCGGTTACGTCGCTCGTCGGACCCAGGCGGAGCTGTTCGGTCGCTCCGGGCGGGCGGAATTCGAGGTATGGAGCTATTTCAGCCTGGGCAGCAACCTCGCCTTTCGGGGCGTCAGCGGTGAGTTTCGCGTGTACTTCATCTCGACGAGCATCGGCCGCTATGAGATCTTCGACTTCCAGTGGGGGGCCGGGGTCTGGGACCGCAATATCCGTCTGGCGTTCGAGTACACCCGCGACGCCAGCATCATCGACCCTCGTTTGGAGTTCAAGACCGGCGAGTCGGCGGCCTCCTACGTGCGGGAGATCACCGAGGGCACGCTGCCGGTGGAGATTCCCCTCGACGTCTGGACCGACGTCGGTGGCGGCGGCGTGGTGTCGGTCCCCGTGCGGGTCAGGCTCGGCGATCTGCTGTTTCGGCCCGACGGTGACCAGTTCGTCGCCGTCCTCGAGGCGAGGCTGACGGTGCGGCCGAGCAGCGGCGCGGGCGCCGCACAGGCGTCGGAATCGTGGGAGATCCGTCTCGGGCAAGACGAGCTGTTGGCGCTCGGCGGTGGATCGTTTGTCACCCCGGTCACGGTGGCGGTAGAGCCCGGCGAGTACGAGGCCGAACTGACGGTATCGCACCCGCTTGCCGCGACCGATGCCGAGTGGAAACAGTCCGTGGAGGTCACCGCTGAGCCGGCCATTGCGATCGTCGTCGGTCATGCGGCGCTGTCGCTCGACCCGGCCGATGAGTCAGCAGTTGCCGTCTTGATGGCGGATGACGCGACCTTTGATAGCGGCGGGCTGCTGGTCGTCGCCGCCTGGATGAGCGGCGTCGAACCTGATGTCGAAGCGCTGTCGATACAGCTCGAGACGCCCGGCGGCTCGACGGTGGTTCTCACCGTGGAAGAAGTTCGCTGGCTCGGTGGTCTCGACGGCCCCCTGCTCGCAAGGGCGCGCATCCCCGACGTCGAGCGCGGCGACTACCGGCTCGTTGTCGACTTCGGCGCCGGATTGGAGACCGCCTCCACGCCGGTCAAGGTGGCGCGCTGATTCCACCATGCTAGCATCGGCGAAACGTTCCTGTCGTGCTCTTATCCGGCTGAATTCGCCATGCGCTTGAACAGCGAGCAGATCGGAGACATCGCCAACCGCATCGTTCGCGGGCTCGTCAAGCGCGAATACTTCGACGTCGAAGACGCCGATGAGACCGAGCTCCTCGTGCGGCAGGTGATTGCCGACGAGTTGCGCGTCGAGGACAAGCTCAACGACGAGGTGCGGGAGTTGATGCGGGAGCACATGGATCGCATCCGCCGCGCCGACGTCGAGTACCACGAGATGTTCAAGGTCATCAAGGCGAGGCTTGCCAAGGAACGCAACATCATCCTCTGATCCATGCGTCTGTCTCGCGGAAAGATCAATCACCTCTCGAAGCAGGTCGTCGAGGCCCTAGAAGACGATTTCGGCGTGCGTCTGTACAAGGACGCCAACGTCGTCCGTCTCGAGGTGGTGAAGATCATCACCGAGGAGGTCAAGCGAGACGCTATGATCGACGAGCTCGTGCGTAAGAAGATCTCCTCGCAGAAGCGCGATTTCCCCGAGGGGGGGCGAGAGTGGGAGATCCTCTACAGGCAGTACTATCAAGAGGAAATCGAAAAGCATCGTCCGCCGCGAGAGTGAGCCGTAGCAGGGTGCTGAAGAACTCCCGAGGGTGCCGCGTGTGGGGGCA
>JADFNY010000200.1 GCA_022563115.1 Acidobacteriota bacterium
GCAATTCCAGTACGCGCCCACCGAGACCGAGCTGCGGGCCGTCGGCGACGTCAACATCGTCACCAGCGGCGGCGCCCCGTTTCTCGCCCAGCTCCTGAACACGCCGGTGAGCAACAAGCAGAATGCTCGCGGCCTCGGTCTGTTCCTCCACGACGAGATGGGTTTGGGCTCGCACTGGAGCGGGTCGTTCGGCCTGCGGTACGACGATTGGCGGGGCTCGCTGCCGGCCCAGTCGAGCCCCGCCGGCACCTTTGCCCCGGGGCGCGAATTCGCCGCCGCCGGCGACCTCATCGGCTGGCGTTCGCTCGCACCGCGAGCCGCGCTGCTCTTCGATACCTTCGCCGACGGGCGGCTCGTTTTCGTCGGCGCTTTCTCGCAGTATGTTCATCAGCTGGCAACGTCGACGCTCAGCTTCGCCAACCCGAACTCGCTCGGCGTCCGGCTGGTACGGTGGAACGATCTCAACCGCGACGGCCAGTTTCAGCCCGGCGAGGGCGGCCCGCTGATGAGTATCGCCGGGGGCCCGATCGGTCAGGTCGATGCATCGCTGCGGGCACCGCTGACGCGCGAATTCCGCGCCGGGCTCGAATACGCGCTTGGAGCGGCATGGAGCACCCGCGTCGACCTGTGGTACCGCAAGGACTCGCGGCTCTTCGACGACGTCGAGGTCGGATTGGACGAGAACGACTTCCAGGAGACCATCGTCCGCGATCCGGGCCCCGACAACATCTTGTTTACCGACGACGACCAGGGCCTGCAGGTCTTCAACCAGATCAACGGCTTCGGCGAAAACCAGCTGTTGCTGACCACCGTCGACGAGAAAACCGTTACCTATCGCGGCGTCGACATCGGCATCCGACGGGAATGGGCCGACAACTGGGAGCTGCGCGCGACCCTGACGCTGAGCTACTCGGAGGGGCTGACCGGCAAGAGCGGACCGGTGCCCGGTGACTCCGGCGGTATCAGCGACCTCTTCAACGATCCGAACGCGCGTATCAACTCCCGGGCGCGCTCTTTCTGGGATCGGCCCTACGTCCTGAAGGTCTACGGGTCCTATCTGTTGCCGCACGACATCGTCGTCGCCGGTGTCCTGCGGTCTTGGGCCGGGGCGCCGATGGCTCGCGTACTGCCGGTGCCGCTCAATCAGGGCATCGTCGATGTTTTCGCCTCGCCCCGCGGGGCGTTCCGGGAGAGCCCCTTGACCACCGCCGACCTGAGGGTGGCGAAGGATCTCGCCGTCGGCCGCAACCTGCAACTTTCGCTGTACGGAGACCTGTTCAACGTCACCAACGCCGGCACGGTGACCCGCACCTACGACACCTTCCCGATCTTCGGTGTCCCCGCCGAGATCGTGGCGCCAATGGTCTTTCGCGTCGGCGTCCGCCTCGGTTTCTGACCTCACGGATGTGAGGGGTTTCAAGGTCAGGGTCACTTGACAATGCCGTGGCGACGACACCATCGTATGTGTTGCCCTCTCTGGGGATCGAGGGATTCGCCCATGCTGCACAAAGCAGTGAGGTCCGGCGTTGTCGTAGCGTTTTCGCTGGTGGTTTCATCGCTTGCGGTGTCGCCCGCCGGCGCGACAGCGGCGCAAGCCCAGCGGCCGCAAGCGTCTGTTCCTTTGCATCTCCTCGAGCTCACGCCCCAAGCCACGACCTGGGACTTCGAGACCGGAGACCTGCGCGGCTGGCAGGCCACGGGGACCGCGTTCGCGTCGCAACCGACGTTCGGTGACAACCCGCGAGCCCGCCAGCGCGAGACCGCGAGCCACCAGGGAAGCTATTGGATCGGGACCTTCGAACGATTCCCGGGGCCGGGCCGATTGCCGGCCGGCAGCGCACAAGGCGACCGGCCTCAGGGAACGCTCACCTCGGTGCCCTTCGACATCCCGGGCGGCAACCTCAGCTTCCTGATCGGCGGCGGCAGCTCTCGGCAAACGCGGGTCGAGCTGTTGGTGCTCGATCCCATCGAGGGATCGATTCGCGTTCTGTCTGCCTCGGGTAACAACTCCGAGACCATGCGTCGCCAAGTCTGGGACCTGACTCCCCACGCCGGCAAGCGGGGACGAATCCGCATCGTCGATGAGTCGTCGGCGGGTTGGGGGCACATCAACGTCGATGACTTCCGGTTCCCGCCGTCAGTCATCGTAGACGTGCTTCCGGTCGATCCTTCGATCTTGCGCCCAACGGTGCCAACCCTGGTCGTGCCGCCAAACGAGCAGAATCGGCGAACAGAGGTGCCCGACATCGTCGGATACTCCCTCGAAGCCGCGGCCGATATCTTGGCGGAGGCGCGGCTAGGCGTCGGCCGGGTTGGCCGCCAGGAATCGACGGAGCGGGTGGGCACGGTTCTGGTGCAGGACCCGGAAGCGGGAAGCAGAGCGGTGGTCGGATCGGGCGTTGCCGTCCTGGTCGCGGAGGCCCCGGTCATCAGCGTTCCCGACGTGGTCGGGCGCAGTGTCAGCGAGGCGAACGCGATCCTGCGCGACACTCGGTTGGTCGGCCAAATTGCCGAGAGGCAGGAGTCTCGGCGGCCGGAGGCGACCGTGCTCGCCCAGAAACCGAGCGCGGGAACGGTCGCCAGGGTGGGGGACGCCGTCGCCCTGACCGTTGCCATCCAGCGGACGGTAGTGGTACCGAATCTCGTTGGGCGCAATGAAGCCGCAGCCCGAACGCTTCTCGAAAACGTCGAACTGGTGGCCGGAACAGTGCAACAGGAGGAATCGGAGCGGCCGCGCGGGCGAGTCTTGTCGCAGGCTCCCGAGCCGGGCTCCCGGCTCGGCGTCGGCTCGCCGATCGACTTCGTCGTCGCGACGCCCATCACAGTAGCCGTGCCGAACCTATTGGGACAGACCGAAACGGTGGCACGACGGCTTCTCGAGGAAGCCCGGTTGACGGTCGGGAGAAGACGAACCGCAGAGTCGCGGCGCCCGAACGCTACTGTACTCGCCCAAGAGATCCAGCCGGGTACCCGGGTTGCCCTGAGCATGGCGATCGACTTCGTGGTTGCCATTCCGGTGACCGTCGAGGTTCCCGAGCTGGTCGGACGCCCCGAACAAGAGGCACGCAGTGTCCTCGAAGTGCTCGAGCTCAGCGTCGGCACCGTGAGCTCGGAGGAGTCCCGGCAGCCGGCCGGCAGGGTCCTGTCGCAAGCCCCTGACGCGGGCACTCGGATCGCCATCGACAGCTCGATCAACCTGGTGGTTGCCGAACCCGTCACGGTCACTGTCCCCGGGCTCATCGACCGCAGCGGCGCCGACGCATTGGCGCTTCTCGCCGACGCCGAGTTGGTCGCCGGGGTGGTCACCCGGCAAGAGTCGCGGCAGCCCGGGGGCAGCGTGCTGTCTCAGGGCATCGAGGCGGGGACCCGCGTCGTTACCGGCACCAGCGTCGACTTGGTGCTCGCCATTCCGGTGACTGTGCTGGTGCCGGCTCTCGTCGGCCGCAGCGAAGACGAAGCCCGCGCCCTGCTGGGCGGCGCCGAGCTGACGGCGGGTACCATCGAGCATCAGGAGTCGGCGGCGACGCCGGGGACGGTGCTGGCACAGGGATTGAATCCGCAAACGAGAGTGCCAATCACCACGCCGGTCGCTCTCGTTGTCGCAGTTGTCGAGACCGTTGGGGTCCCCGACGTCGTCGGCCTTCCTGTGCAGGAGGCGCGGCGCCAACTTGTCGTCGGGCGCTTGGGCGTCGGCACCGAGGAGTTCCGCGAGACTCGCATCGAGGAGGAGGGGACGGTACTGGAGCAGAGCTGGGCGGCGGGTGTCCTTGCGGCGGTCGGCACGCCGGTGAACCTGATCGTGGCGACACCGGAGATCGTCGCCGTGCCCGACGTCGTCGGCCTGAGCCGCTCGGAGGCGGCCGTCGTGATCACGACCGCCGGATTGGTAGTCGGTGTGGTGAGCGAGAGCTTCTCGCTGCAGGCCGGCGGTACCGTGCTGAGCCAGGCACAGGCCGCCGGCAGTCAGGTGACGTTCAACACGGCGGTTCCGCTGCAAGTAGCGCGGAGTCGCATGATCTGGGCCGGGCCGGCGGTGTTGTTGATGGTGGTCGGGGCGGCGACCCTGGTTGCCCGCCGCCGCCCGCGTCGGCGCCGTCCACCGCAGCCGGAGCCGGAGCGCAGGCGTCGGGAGTCCCCCGAGGTCCCCGATCTCCCCGAGCTGGAGATCCGGCCCGAGACCGATCCCGGCACCCAGAGGATGGAAACCGATGGCGGGGCGGGTGCGAGGATCGAGCTTCGTTTGAAGCCGACCATCGATCTCGGCAAGCAGGAAATCGATACCGAAGGCGACTTGATCGTCGGCGAACGGAGAGACCATGACTAACCTCGACACGACCCTCGGCGCCCTGTTCTCGAAGATCGACGGCGAGCGCTGGCGCCAAGGCGTCGCGGCCCTCGAATCGAGCGCTGCTCTGGGCGACCTGGCCGGCAAGATCGCCGGGCGGACTGACCTCATGAACTGGCCGGCGACACTGAAAGAGATCTTCGCCAAGGTGCCCGACCTTTTGAAGGTCGATGTCGGCAGCGTGCTGGTGGGCGCTTGGATGAAGGGCGAACAGCTGCGCCGCTACGCCGACCCCGAGAAGTACGGGCCCGAGGAGACCATCTTGGTGGAGCTCGCCCGCCACAAGATCAGTTCCTCGCACCAGCCCCACCTCGACATTCTGATCGGTGAGACCTCGGTCGGTCGGATCGACTTCGAGCTCGCGGTGACCCTCACGCTCGAGAGCGCGATACTCAAGATCCGTGACGGCAAGATCTGGGCGGCGCAAACCGGCGCCTGCCAAGCCAGCGGCGAACTGACATGCGAGGGCCACTCGCTCCTCAAGAAGGAATCGGAGCCGTTCGTGCTACCCGGAACGCTGACGCTGCGTGAACCCATTCAGATCGCACGGCCGGCGAACAGCGCTACTACGTAGCGGGCGAGCGCATGAGGTGTGAAGTGGCGGGTGTCGGGGACCGCGCTTGCAGCCTGCCGGGGTCAACTCCCGTCCCGCGGCCGCATATCGGGATCGGTCAACCGGAAAGCGTGCACCACGCCGTCGACGTCGATTGTCCAGATGCGTCCATCGGGGCCCGTCGCCACGGTCGTCGCCCGATGGGGCAGCATGAGGCTACCCCGATAGGTGCCGTCGGGGCTGTAGCGGTAGATCTCGTGGCCGATGACCCACTCGCCCTCCGACGTGCGGTCGACGTAACCGGCCAGCACCCAGAAGAGATGGCGGCGTTCATCCCAGGCCAGGTCGCTCGAGGTGCGCGCCAAGCGCTCGAGGCTGGCCTCGTTGACGTCGACCGGGCGCCGACCCAGCGGCGCCCACGCCTCAGCCTTGTAGAGCACGGGTATTTCGATATCGAGCTGGCCGCCGGCGCGGTACACCCGAATGCGGCTGGAGAAGTGGGTGTTGGAGACGGCGATGCCGCCCCCGGGGGCCGGTGCCATCGCCAACATGTTCTCCAACATGTACAGAATGCCGACGGGTGACGCTACCGGGTCGACAAAGCCACCAGTCGGCCTGCCGGCGCGATCGAGCACGGCGACCAGCGGGGCTGGATCGGGGCCGTACAAGAGGCTGGTCTGCGGTATGCGCCGGACGAACAAGCGGTCGTCGGTCACCACCAGATCCGCCGGAAAAAACTCCAGCGTCAGCGGATCACCGGGCGTGCCGTCGATGTCATAGGGCTGGACGCGACGGTTGCGCGTGTCGGCAACCCAGACGCGGCCGTCAGCGTGGACGAACATGCCCTGCGGATCTCCGAGGTCTCCGGGACCGGCGCCCGCGGCGCCCATGCTGCGAATGTACTCGCCCTCCGAGTTGAACATCTGGACCCGATGGTTGCCGCTGTCGAGGACAAACACGTTGCCCTCGAAATCGAAGCCCAGCGCCATCGGTATATAGAAGGCGGTCTGTAGGCTCACCGGCTCGGCGCCGATCGTCATCACTTCCTCGAGGCCGAGCGTCCATTCCTCGAGTGGCTCGGTGGCGGCGCAACCGCCGGCGCCGATCGCAATCGCGACGGCGCCGGCGAGGCCGGCGGTGAGGCGAAGCGCCATCAGACGCTGCACTTGGACTTGTGGTGGTGGCCGAACATCAGGCAATGGATGAAATCGATGTGGCAATCGATGCCGTCGACGTAGGCGTCGTTGAGCGCCTTGAGGTCGAGGTCGAAGATGGCCGCGTACAACGCCTTCGTGGCGCAGTCGCCGCAAGCCTCCCACTCGCGCGCGCATCCGGCCTCAGCGGGTGCGGCGATCGCCAGCGACGCGAGAACAACGATGACCGCCAGGGCGATCGTCCTTTGCAGCGTGTTTCGGATAAGGCTCATGTTTCGTCTCCTTCTTCGTTAGCGAGCGAAGCGAACGGCCGGCCGGATTGGCCCGGCAGGCGTTCACCGTGTCTGGAAGAGTGAGACGGCCACGGAGCGGAGATGTCGACTTTTCCTCCGCGTAGAACGGAGTATCTAATTACTCACACTCGTGGAAGAAACGATGCCCAGAGGCGAATACCTGGGGGAATTCGAGCAGATGATCCTGCTTACCGTCGCCCGCCTGGCGGATCAAGCGTACGGGATCTCGATCATCGAAGAGCTTCACGGGCGAACCGGGACGGAGCCTGCGGTCGCCTCCGTGTACGCGGCGCTCGACCGGCTCGAGCGCCGGGGTTTCGTCGTTTCGAAGGTCGGTGAATCGACGCCGGAACGAGGCGGTCGAGCAAAGCGCTACTTCGCCCTCGTCCCCGCCGGTGCCGTAGCGCTACACCGCTCGCGCAACGCGCTCGACTCGCTGTGGGAAGGCCTCGAGCTCGATACCGACGGCCTTGTATGAACCCACCGCGCCGCCCGCGCCCGCCCCGCATCGCCGAGCGCCTGCTCGCCCTGTTGCTGCCGTGGCAGTATCGGGACGTGCACCTGGGCGACCTCGAGGAGGGTTTTTTGCGCCGCACCGAGTAGAGCCAGCCGCCGAATCGGTGGTACTGGCGCCAGGTGCGCCGCTCGATCCCCGCCGCGATCACACTCCGCTATCAAACCCGTAACGACCAC
>JADFNY010000201.1 GCA_022563115.1 Acidobacteriota bacterium
GGATGTCGCCCGCCGCGATCTTGCAGAACAGACAATCGTCGGACATGCGGTTTCCTTTCTACTCCCGGAAGCGCTCGACCTCGGCGCCGGCGGCGCCGAGTTTTTCGACCAACGACTCGTAGCCGCGGTCGAGATGGTACAGGCGGTCGATGATGGTCTCCCCCTCCGCCGCGAGCCCGGCGAGCACGAGCGACGCCGAGGCCCGCAGGTCGGTGGCCATGACCCTGGCGCCGCCCAGTTGCCGCGGGCCGCGGACGATGGCGGTGTGGCCGTCGACCGTGATGTCGGCGCCCATTCGGTTGAGCTCGGGCACGTGCATGAAGCGGTTCTCGAAGATCGTTTCGGTCACCAACGCCGACCCGGTTGCTTGGGTCATCAGGGCCATATACTGGGCTTGCATGTCGGTAGGGAAGCCGGGGTGGGGCTGGGTGCGCGCGTCGATGCCACGATAATCGGAAGCGGCGCTGACCCGCAGGAAGTCATCGCCGATCTCGACATCGGCGCCGATTTCCTGGACCTTGTCGATCACCGCCTCGAAGTCCGTCGGCCGGCACTTCGTGACCTCGAGCCGATCCCCTTTCAGGGCGCCGGCGATGAGGTAGGTGCCGGCCTCGATGCGATCGGGGAGGATCTCGTGATCGGCGCCGCCGAGCTCCGAGGCGCCGCGAATCACGACCGTGTCCGAGCCGGCTCCTTCGACCTCGGCGCCCATCGCGTTGAGCAGCGCGGCGAGATCGACGACCTCAGGCTCGCGCGCCGCGTTGCGCAGCACGGTCGTGCCGTCCGCCAGCGATGCCGCCAGCATCAGATGCTCGGTGCCGCCCACGGTCGGAGAATCGAACGTCACGTCGGCGCCGCGTAGACGCTGCGCTTCGGCGACGACATAGCCTTCTTCGACCCGCAGATCGGCACCGAGGCGGGCGAGCGCCGACAGATGCTGGTCGACTGGTCGGGCGCCTATGGCGCAGCCTCCCGGCAGCGATACCCGGGCTCGTCCGGTACGGGCGAGCAAGGGGCCGAGGACGAGGAACGACGCCCGCATCGTCTTCACCAGGTCGTACGGGGCCTCGGTTCCGTTGAAGGCGGAGAGCTGCGCCCGTGTCTTGTCGTTATCACGCTCGATCGCGACCCCGAGGTGCTCGAGCAAGCGGACGATGGTGGCGACGTCCCGCACCGCCGGGACGTTCGTCAGCCGCACCGGCTCCTCGGTCAGCAACGTAGCGACAAGCTCGGGCAGGGCGGCGTTCTTGGCGCCTCCGACCCGCACCTGGCCGCTCAGCGTGCGGCCGCCTTGGATGCGGAGTTTCTCCATGGGTACATGCTATCGGGTTTGTCGCCGTCGCCGGTTTCGGGAGCCGACGCTGCGCCTCGCGAAACCCCATCACACTTTCGCCACGGCTTGATCGCGCACGGAAAAACCCTCCCGCCCGTTGCCGGGGGCGGGAGGGTTCCCGGTCTCCGTCTGGCTACCTCAGCGGATCACGTAGTCCGGCCAGCACAGGTCGGGCAGGGCCAGGAACGGGTCGTTCTCGTAGTCGAACCCGAAGATCGACGGGACCAGCTCATGGGTGGCGTAGTCGATCGTGCCGCCGCGGCCGCCGCGCCGGCCGCCGCCGGCTGCCGCCGTGCGCTCACGCATGGCGCGCGGATCGAGGATCGTGTTGATCATGTCGATCGAGTCTTCCAGGTGCAGTCGCGTCGCCCGGTCGCCGACCGTCTGCAGCGTCGCCGTGATTTGGCCGCGCAGAGTGCGCAGCTCGCCGCGCAGCAGGGCGCGGACCTCGCCGCTGGGCGCTGTCGCGCCGCCGTTGAGGCGGTTGTTGACGGTGTCCAGGTAGACCCGCTGGGTGTTGCGGCGGAAGGGGTCGATCTCGCTGCCGGCAGCGAGCTCGCTCCAGACACCGTTGCGCACGTCGGCGAGGTAATCGACCGGCGCGTACGCCTCCGGTTCGAGCGCCGACTGCTCGATGAGCCGGTTGAGCCGGTTGGTCTGCAGCATCGAGTTCATGACCGAATTCTGCGCCGTGCGGATACGATCCATGACCCCGGTCGGCTCCATGCGTCGAAGCTGCTCGGGGCGCACGAACATCTGCGGCGTCTGCAGCGCGTTGTCGAGCAGGAACTGCGTCGCTTGCTGCTGCATCGCGCGCGGCACCGGCTCGAAGCGAGCGCCGTCCTGGCCGATGTGCTTCTGCTGCGAGAGGACGCCGCCGACCAGCTGGGTGACGTGGCCCATCTCCAGGCGCCACTGCGCCAGAAGGCGGCCGTATACCTGGGTGAGCTCGTCGTAGGGAGCCCCATCCCGCGTCGTGGTGGCGTTCATCAGCATGTCGGCGATGCGCTCGATGTTCTTCAAACCGAGCGTGGTGGCGGCGACGGCGTCGGCGTCGCCGACCGCCTCGGTCATGCTGTGCGGATCGGAGCCCGCCGCCTGGGCGGTTGAGAAGCGCAACCACGGCGTGTCGTCCTGGGCGCGGGCCCACTCGTTGAGCGTCGGGAGCTCCTCATCCGGCGTGCTGGCGCCCGGGATCGGCTTGTAGCCCCACATCGTCGCCCACTTGTCGTACGGTCCGATCTTCGGGATCAGGTCCTCGACCGCGATGCCGTCCTCGGGCTGGGCGACGTAGTTGAAGCGCGAGTAGTCCATCAACGTCGGGGTGTGGCCGTTTTCGGCCACCCAGGCAGGGTCGCGCACCTGGTCAAGCGTGTACATCGCGCTGGCCTTCATGTTGTGCTGGAAGCCGAGCGTGTGGTCGACCTCGTGGGCGACGACGTAGCGTATGAGCTCGCCCATCAGCTCCTCGGGCAGCGGCAGCGTCGCGGCGCGCGGATCGAGGGCGCCGACCTGGACGAGTACGTCTCCGCTCCCGAATCGGCGCGCGCCTTGTCCTCACACGCCCTCACACTCGCTCGCTACGCCACCCGTTGAGAAGTTCGGGTTCAGGGGAGTTTGAAAGAAGGCACGATTATTCTGTTTGTAGCGTCGCCAAAACGCAACGCTGACGGTTCGCGACCGCCTCACAGCCGCGGAAAGAAGCGCCCGGTGCGTTCCATGTAGCGGCGGTAGTCGTCGCCGAATCTCGCGATCAGGTTCTCTTCTTCCTTGTTGGTGCGAAAGACGATCACCAGCCACGCCGAGCCTCCGGCCAACAACATGAACCAGTTGGCGGCAACGGCGGAGTTGGCGAGGATGGCGAGGATGAAGGCGCAGTAGAACGGATGGCGAACAAACCGATACGGTCCGCCGGTCACCAGTTCGTGCTCCTTCCTCGTGACCACGGTGTCGGTCAGGTTCTTGCCGAGCGTGTGCATCGTCCAGATGAGCAACGAGCCCGCCACCGCGCCCACGCCCACACCCAGCCACCGCAACCACGCGGGTAACGACACCGCCGACCACGCCATCCAGGCAGGGTTGATCATGTAGGCGATCATGCCGAGCCACGCCGCGATTCCCAGGGGCCGTAGCGTCGCCAGCACGAAGAGCCCCTCCTGTCGGCGGTCGAGGCTCTCGCCGGTGGCCTGGGATTTGACCCGGTGGTAGATGGCGACCGGCATGATGATCGCGGCCCCGGCGATCAGGATGAGGCGAAAGACCTGCTCGTCGGCCACAGACATCGCGTTCAGAAGTTGTCGACCTCCACGTAAGCATCGATGACCGCCTGCTCACCCTCGATGCCGCGACCCGAGTTGCCGTGTTCCATCCCGAGGACGCCGTCGTAGCCTTTGCCGTGGATATGGCGAAAGACGTTCTTGTAGTTGATCTCGCCGGTGGTGGGCTCGTCGCGGCCCGGCGTGTCGCCGATCTGGAAGTAGGCGATCTCGTCCCAGGCCATGTCGATGTTGGGGATCAGGTTCCCTTCGGTGATCTGCTGGTGGTAGATGTCGAACAGGATCTTGCACGACGGCGAATCGACGGCGCGACAGATCATGTATGCCTGCGGGATCTTCGACAGGAACATCCCGGGGTGGTTGGCGTAGGGATTGAGCGGCTCGAGCACCATGATCAGACCGTGGGGTTCGAAGATCTCGACCGCCCGCCGCAGGCTCTCGATCGCGTTGGCGGTTTGGTAGTCTAGCTCCAGGCGCGGCGACAGATCGCCCATCACCACCGTCATCCACTGGGCGTCGACGCGCTGGGCGACCTCTACCGAGTCGCGGCAATCAGCGAGGAACCGGGCGCGGTGGTCCTCGTCGCCGCTGGTGAAGCTCGGCACGCCGAAGCCGTTGCTGTTGGCGACGAACACCCCCATCCGCATGTCGAGTCTCTCGAGCTCCCGGCCGATGGCATCCTGCTCGTCGATCGGCCGTTGGCGCATGCCGTTGTCCTCGATCGAGCGGAACCCCTGATCGTGCATGAAGCGGAGTTGATCGAGAAGCTCCTCGCCGGCCGAGTTGCGGAACATGCCGAAGTGGGGGGCGTAGTCGAGCTGGAAGCGGTGCTGACGGGGCAGGGTTGTCGCCGCAGTGGCGCTGGGCGGGGCCGTTGCCGCGGTGGCGCCGGGTGGTGTCTCCCATCGCCGCTCGCTTCGCCAGTCAGCCGCCCGCGCTGCACTCGCCACCGAGCCGATTCCCGCTGCCGCCGCGATGCCGAGCGTGGAGAGCGCTCCACGTTTCACGAAGTCCCTGCGTTTCATTGTTCGCTTCCTGCTCGCCGCTCACATGTCCCGATCGAGTGTCGTAATACCGGGCACCGCGACGGCGGGCACCGGCATCGGCCCGAAATGGAACTCGTCGGGCACGATGCTCATCTCGGCGTTCAGGAGCTCGTCCCAGACGATCTCCTGACCGGTGTAGGCGGCCTCGCGACCCATGATCGCGGTCAGCGTGCTCTCGGCGACGCGCCGGCCCTCGTTGAGCGGCTCGCCGGCCCGGATGCTGGCGATCAGGTCGGTGTGCTCTTGCACGTACGGGTTCACGTACTCGGCGTCGCCCCACTCCCAGGCCTGCGGGCCGCGGATCCAGCTCGCCGGATCGGAGGTGCCGCGCGTCCCGACAATGTGCTCGCCGACATGGTTGGCGGTTCCCTGGATCTGCCGGCACATGCTCAGGACGCGGGCGCCGTTCTCGTATTCGAACTCGATCGCGAAGTGGTCGAAAATGTGGCCGAACTCGGGTTCCACCCTGACCTGGCGGCCGCCGACGCCCACCGCCCTGATCGGATGGCCGTGCATGGCCCAGTTGGCGACATCGATGTTGTGGATGTGCTGCTCGACGATGTGATCTCCCGACAGCCAGGTGAAGTACAGCCAGTTGCGTGCTTGCCACTCCATGTCGGTCCAGCCGGGTTGGCGCTCGCGGTTCCACAGGCCGCCCTGGTTCCAAAAGACCTGGGCGCCGGTCCAGTCGCCGATAGCGCCGTCGTGGATGCGCTTCATAGCCTCGAGATAGGGCGCCTGGTGGCGACGCTGGGTGCCGGAAACGATCGCCAGACCCTTCTCCTTCGCCATGTCGGCGGACTCGATGACCGAGCGGATGCCCATCGGGTCGACGGCGACCGGCTTTTCCATGAAGACGTTCTTGCCGGCGTCGATGGCGGCGCGCAGGTGCTGCGGCCGGAAGGCCGGCGGGGTCGCCAGGATCACCATGTCGACGTTGGTGGCGAGCACCCCCTCGAAGGCATCGAAGCCGGTGAAAGCGGTGTCGCCGGTCACCTTGAACGCGTCACCGAGCTGCTCGGCGAGGCGTTGACGGCTGGAGGCGAGGCGATCGGCAAAGAGGTCGCCCATGGCGACGATCTCGACGCCGTCGGAGGACTCGACGCAGTTGGCTGTCGCCCCGGTGCCGCGGCCGCCGCAGCCGATGACGCCGACGCGCAGGGTCGCTGATTGACCAACTGCAAAGGCAAGCCTGGGGCCGGCGACGATGCCGGCCGTTGCCGCGGCGGTGGTCTTGATCGCGTCGCGACGGGTGATTCCTTTGTTGTTCATCGGTGCCTCCAGTTTTTCATCGACGTCACGCGGGTGTCGTTTGTTGCCCGAGTTCGGTTAAGGCAATCTTGACGTCTATCGTACGCCCTCCTCGCCCTGCGGGTCCCGGACGATGCGAAATCCAGCGAAGGGTCCGTCCGACAGCCACCAGGTACTCTTGGGGAGCTGCGGGTCGGTCGAGTTCCAGGCCCGGGTCTGTTCGGCGCCGGCGCCGCAATGGACAGCAGCCACCTCGTCGCGGTACGAGCCGCCGTGCAGCGCCGCGACACCAGTAACGTCGCGCGCCCATTCGCCAGCGTTGCCCAGCATGTCGTAGATGCCGAGCGCGTCGGGTTGCTTGGACGCGACGCCGTGGGTGGCGCGATCGGCGTTGCCGGCGTACCAGGCGACGGCGTCTAGATATTCGGGGTCGAGCGCTCCCGTGCGGGGCGGCATGGCGGCCGGTGTCTGCACTCCAGCGACGGTCGCGCCGATGCCCATGGAACAGGCGTATCGCCACTCTTCGGAGGTCGGGAGCCTGTAGTTCTTGCCGGTCTTCTCCGAAAGCCAGCGAGCGTATTCCTCGGCCGCGTGGGTGGTCACCGAGAGGACGGCGAAGCCCGAGTGTCCGAAGCCCCCATCGGGCGCGCCGTAAGGGCGGCTGGGGCGTGATTCCGCGTCGATGCGGCGGCGCTCGGCCGGCTCGCGGTCGAGGCCGAGCTGCCAGACATCGTACTCGTCCCAGGTGACCTCGGTCTTGCCGATCCAGAAATCACCGACCTCGAGAACGCCTTCGGCTCCCGGGCCTGCGGTGTCGGCCACGGTCAGCGAGCCGCCGGGAACCGGGATCATCTCGAAGGTGACCACGGTGCCCGAGATCGTCTCGGTGTAGGGTTCGAGCTGCGAACCGGTAGCGGAGAAAGTCCCCAAGAAGATGGTCGCAATGACCGCCAACCGAGGCTTGATGTCGGTGGGGGAGATCATTCTGCTCCTTGCGTTGGCCGTTTTGCCGGCGATCGGTTCCGACGCGGCGCCGGCCTCCGGACCGGACTCCTACGCGGGACCGGGCCCCGAACCACGATCCCAGGGGGCGCCGGGGTCCCGACTCGAACCCGCCGAGGACCGCTACG
>JADFNY010000202.1 GCA_022563115.1 Acidobacteriota bacterium
CAACCTCGACCACCGAGAAGCCTTCGCGACGGGCACGGAACTGCCACGAGGCGCGGTTGCTCGGGTGGTTGTGTTCGGTCAGCAGGACCTCGTCCCCCGGTCCGAGGTCGAGGCCCTGGACGATGAAGTTATTGCCCTCCGTGGTGTTGCGCGTGAGCACGATCTCGTCGGGATCGGCACCCAAATAGGACGCGACCTGCTCGCGAGACGCCTGCCGCAAGGCCGAGAATTTCCTCCGGTTCTGAAACGAAGGATCGGCATCCACCGAAGCCGACAGCTCGGCGAAGACGGCGCGCCCCGGAGCCGACGCGGGGGCAAGGTTGGCGGTGTTGAGCGTCACCCGCCCGCCGAGGTCGAAAGCTGCGAGCACGTCGCGCCAGTCGTCGTCTGACTGGGCGGAGCGCGGCCCGGTGGCGATCGGGCGCATGGTGCGGCGGTAGGCCGCCTCGGCGACACCCAGCGGCGTCATCGAAGCCGCGGCGGTCGCCGACGCCAGGCCCATGAAATGACGCCGGGTCAGTACCTTCTTGTTTGTCATGTGTCCTGGCCTGGTCAGGAGGAGCGCACCAGTGCCGGTTCTTGATGCGAAGCCGCCGACAGCTCCGACAGGTCGTCCGGCAGCTCCTCGACGGAGGCGTAGGCCTCGATCGCGAGCGGATCCGAAATGTGGATGCGGCGGCTGACGATGTTAATGAACCCGGCGCGGCGCAGCCCGTTGAGTAATGTGCTGGTCGTCTCTCGCGTCGCGCCAATCCACTCCGCGAGTTCCGATTGGGTGATCCTCGCGTTGATCACTGTAACGCCATCTGCAACAACACCCAAGGATGCGGACAACTCGAGGAGGGCGTCGGCAAGTCGCTGATGCACCCGCTTATTCGACAGCGCCTCGACCATGGACTCGCGAACATCGAGCCGCGAGGCCAGGTAGCGCGCCAACGACATGACCGCCGAGGCTCTCGACGCCAGGAAGACGACGGCGGGCTCCAGAGGCACGCTCGCGACCAGGACATCCTCGAGCGCCACGGCGTCGTCGGTGTGACGCCGCTGCCCAACGATGGCGCGCCCGCCGACCACCTGACCGGGGCCGCGAAAGTCGACAACCATCGTCTTGCCGGTCCCGGTCACGCGGCTCAACTTCACCGCGCCGTCAAACACGACGTAGAAGAAACTGATCTCGTCGCCCTGTCGGAACAGGGTTTCGCCGCGATCGAACCAACGCAAGTGAGCCCTGTCGGCCACAGCGTTCAGGTCTGCCGCCGAAAGCTCGGCAAACAATGGGGAGCGGCGCAGAAGCTTCGCGTTTACACCCATCACACTTTCGCCACGGCCTGCTATACCGCTGTTTCTGCCAGCCTCAGGCTGACGTCCGACTTCATGGTCGCAATCAGGGCCCTCAGCACGCGACCGCCGCCGTTCACCTTCTCCAGCATCAACGCGCCTTCCAGCGTCGCGAGCATGCAGTTTCCCCGCTCCTTCGCCTCCGGTTCCGGAATGCCGGCCTGCTCGAGGTACGCCGTGAACAGGTCGCTGAAGTCGTTGAATCCTTTCTGCAGCCGTTGCCGGAAGGATTCCGACACGTCACCCATCTCGAGTGCCAAGCGCCCGAGCGGGCAGCCCCGAAAACCGCTCTCCTCCTGGGCGCTGACCATCGCGTCGAGGATGGCGTGGAGGTTTCCCTCCGGGGAGCGAGCGTCGGACAGGTTAGCCGCGATGTGGGCCCCGAAGTGATCCGTCCAGGTATCGATCACCGCCAAGCCGAGCGACTCCTTCGAGGAGAAATGGTGGTAGAGGCTGCCCTTGGAGACATCAGCTTTGCGGATGATGTCGTCGATGCTGGTGCGGTTGTAGCCGCGGCTCCAAATAAGATCGGCGGCGGTGGCAACGATTCGCTCGCGCGTGTTGTTGACATCCATAGGGGTTCTCCTCAGCAGCTACTAAACCGACTAGTCAGTCTAGTTGGTCCGGGAAAAGACTTCCAGGATCCGAAAAGGGCGGCTAACAGGCTGCTGAAGCGGCGTGCCTCGCCGTTCTATAATCCGCCCGCGATGGCCATTCCTTCCCCCTTCAATCAAGATCTCAAGGTTCTCGTCCTCGCCGGTGCCAACCAGGTTCCGGCCGGTGATCTCGACGACGTCTCTCACCATCTGGCGGAGGAGACGCCGTTGGAAGCCAAGTCCTTCCTCCGCCTGCGGGGCCACCTGGTCATCGAGTACGTGCTGGACTGGATCCTGGCGGCGGGTCTGCGACGGATCTGGGTGCTCGCCCCCGAGCAATGCCTGGCGACGATCCCTACAAAGTACGAGTTCGAGCCCCTGCCCCAGCGGCCGGGAGCCTCGCTCGGAAACAACCTCCGCCACGGAAAGGAGCAGGTGCCGTTGGAGCGGGACGAGCCGGCGCTCGTCGTCTTCGGCGATCATCTGCTGACCACGCCGACGGCGCTGGAGGATTTTCTGCGTTTCTGCGCTCCCAGGCTGCACGAAGCCGACTTGTTTCACGGCCTGGCGCTGCGCGAGTCGTATCTCGAGTATTCGGAGTACTTTCAGCGAACGTCCGTGCTGATGCGCGAGATGGCCGGCCGCGTCACCGGGCTCAACCTGATGATCCCCGACCGCATCGACGGCTTCCCCGCGGCCGACCATGTCTACTCCGTGCGCAAGCTCGAGAGCTTCGGCCGCTTCACCAGCCTGCTGGGCCGAACCCTCTACCTGCTCGGCAGCAGCGCCCCGGGGGCGATGCTCGCCGCGGCGCACCTGTACGCCGCCAAGGAGTTCGAGAAGATGTCGCGCCACCCCGACCGCCGCGGGGCGATCGGCAGGCGCGGGATGCACTGGCTGCAACGCCAGGTCAAGGTTGCCCGGATCGAGAAGTACGCCACCAAGCTGTTCGGGGCCCAGCGCGGCGTGCGCCTCGTACCACTCGCCCACGGGGGCACCGCCATCGACGTCGACTTCGTCGACGAGCTCGACATCCTCGAGAAGCACTGGGACGAGCTCGAGGCGATCGCCCGGCGGCAGGATGAAGCCAGCCGCGCGGCCCGATCAAGCTGACAACGAGGCTCCGTCAGCGCCCCTGAACCGAACGCGGCCCGGTCAGCGCCCCGGAACGATCAGGTCTTCGCTGTACACGGAGCGGTACCCGAGCAGATGGTCGTCGAGCGCGACCCGTAGCCGGTAGGTGCCGGGCTCGACCGACAAGCTCAGGACTCGTTCGACGATTTCGTCGCTACGAGCTGCCAGCTCGGCGACCGGCACGGTGAAGTTCATCTGGTCGCTGGTCTCGGCAACGGGTTCGCCGTCGTCGTCGAACAGCGCCACTTGGATCACCATGCGGGTCTCAAAGTCTTCTTCGACGACGTGAAACACCAGCGACTCCATGCGCCAGGAGAGTTTCAACGTCACCTCGACCTCGTCACCGGCGCCGGGCGCGAACTCCGTCGTCCAGGTGAACGGGAAATCGGCGTCGGGGAAGGCCACGTCGGCTTGGACGGCGTTGATCACGTTGTTGTAGTTGACGGTGCGCACCAGCGATCGCTGGTTCAGCGCCCGGGTCACGCGGATGAAGTCGTTGGGGATCTCCGCCAACATGCTGAGCCGTTCGATGTCGCGGCCCGCCGCGAAGGCGCTGCGAGGTTCGTGGAAATTGGACGGCGGCGCCAAACGCCAGCGACCGCGCTGAAAGACGAACATCAGCATCTCGTTCGTCGGCCATTCCGGGAATCGAGCGTCGTATCCCCACAAGATCGCCGGACGTTGGGAAATGCTGGACGGGAATCCGAGCTGGCGGTCGGTGCGCCGTGGCGGCCCGACGATCAGGACGACACGACCGAAGGCGGTTTGCCAACCCGGCACGCCTCCTCGGGACAACGAGCCCTCGCCGAACTCCTCGTTGGCGTACTCGACGCGGCGGACAAACTCGTCCATGAAGGCGTTCTCCCGGTCGCGACCGGAGGGGTCCCGCCGCTCCCAAAACAGGCGGATGAACTGCAGCCGCTGGCTCGTCGCCTCGAGGCTGCTATAGATCCTGATCTCTTCCTCGGTGGCGATGTACTGCACCGGGCCGTCCAGCCAGCGCTCCGTCCACGAGGTAAGCGTCTCGCCCTCCTCGGGTCCGAGATACGATGTGCGTATCGTCTCTACTTGGGTGGCTCCGGAAGGCCCCGCCCACGCGAGCGGCGCCACCGGCGCCAGCGCCATGGCGAAGGCAAGCACGCCTCGAACCCGCACAACAGCGATAGAATTCATCATTCCCATGACTCCCCGCGGCAGCAACCGTCAGGCATCGTCGGTCGCCTCGACCCGTGGTCCGTTTTTGAGCATCCGGACGATGACCAGCGTTGCATCGTCATGCCAAGCACGGTCACCGGTAAACCGCCGCACGGCGCTATAGACCTCGTCGACGATGGTGGCCGCCGGCTGATCCGCCCGCGAGGCAACGATCTCACCTAGCCGCTGGATGCCGAAATCCTGATCGTTCTCGTTGAACGCTTCTACCAAACCGTCTGAGTAAAAGGCTAGCACGTCACCTGGGTGCAACTCCCGGCTCTGGGTCTCGCCTGGTGGCGTCGGCAACAAGCCGAGTGGAGGCCCCGTTGACTCGAGAAATTCGATCTCGCCGCTGCGCGCGCGGTAGTGGAGCGGGAAGTGGTGCCCGGCGTTGAGATACCGCAGGGTGTTGTCCTCGACGTTGAACTCGGTGAAGACCATGGTCATGTACTGGTTCGGCGCCGACATCTCGAGCAGCATCTCGCCGAGCCGCGGCAGCAACTGGTCCGGGCGGCCGTCCACCTTGATCTGGGTATGGACGGCGCTCTTGGCCATCGCCATGATCAGCCCTGCGGTCATGCCGTGACCGGCGACGTCTCCGAACACCACGCCGAGGCGACCGGAAGGCAGCTTCAGGTAGTCGAAATAGTCACCCCCGACTTCGGTCGCCGGAATCGAGCGGTCGGCGATGTCCAGCCCGCTGTACTCGGGCGGCTGTTGCGGCAGCAGGTAGAGTTGCATCTGGCGGGCGAACTCGAGCTCGTTCTTGCGGCGCTCCGCTTCGATCGCCTCGACCAACAGCCGGGCATGGTCCATCGCCAAGCCGACCTGGTTCGCAAATCCCGACAAGCTGCTGATCTCCGCCTTCTTGAAACCGTGGGCCTCGTGCTTTCCGGCGATCAGGAGGGCTCGCGGCGAACCTTCGGCCGAGAGCACCGGAACGATCACCGACGAACCGGTCGCCGGCTCCCAGATTCGCGGCAGAACGCTCTGCTGGGCCCGCATATGGTCGCTGATGACCAACGGCCTGCGATCGCCGAAGCGGATCGACAGGTCGGGCCACGAGCACCGTGTCTGGTGCCGGTAGATGTGCTCGCCTTCGCCGTCGGAGCGAAGCAGGCTGAACGCCACCTGGTCGTTTTTCCCCGGCTGCACCAGCGCCACAACATCGGGGCCACCGATACGCTGCAACGAGTGCAATACGGCACTCTCGAACTCCCGCGGATCGAGCGCCGAGGTCGTAGTGAGACCGAAGTCGTAGACAGCGTCGAGCTCCTGGACCTTTTTCTCGTACAGCCGGGCTCCCGACAGGGCCTGGACGGCGCGGATCCACAGCATGACAACGAACAGCAGCGAGAACAGAGAGCCGCCGCCGATGAACAGCGCCAAGGCGTCGAGCGCTGGTGCCCCGGCGGTCGTAGCTCCCGGCACATCGGGGACCACCGTCGGAAGCACGGGAGCGGCAGCCGCACCGCTGTTGATGAACCTCACGGTGGCGGTGATCAGCGGCACCATCGCCAGCAGACCACCGCCCAGCACCGCGATCCGCTGCCGACCTTCCATGGTGATCAACCAGCCCATCGGCGCCAGCAGGCCAAGGAGCAAGCCGGTCAAGCCCAGGGGAACAAGCGCCGCGGCAACCTCGACCCGGCCGAGCTGGGTGATCAACACGGCGGCGGCAAAAAACACCGTCAGGCGCCAGACCTGGCTCGCACGGCGCACCAGAGTGAGATCGAACGCCACTAGAACCGAGGCCCCGATCGCCGCCGCACCGACCGCCACGAGCAGGGCACTGAGCGGCTCGAGGAGCGTCTCCGGGAGGCTCAAGAGGCCCGCCACGATGTCATACAGGACCGTGAGCCAAAGCACCTGCACGGCGAACGCCGCCATCTGCAGCTTGGCGTATTCGTCGCCGCCGCGCCCCAACAAACGCTGCCGGTACCAGACGAACACCACCACCGCGAGCGCCGCGGCACTGAGCGGCTCCGCTGCCTCGAACCCCGCCGGTGCAAAGTGCGCAGCGGCCACCACGATGCACATGGCACCGAGGATCAGCTCCCACGGAGAGGCAATGTCGGAGAGTTTCATTTGGGCTGATTGTACTGTCGCCGCGCCGCATTGTCGGTGTCGGGTGCCTTTGCTACAATCCCGACGGATTTCGAGAGGATAGACAAACGTACCTGATCGGCTCCACCGTGCGGCCGTTCTGGCCGACGGTATTCCAATCCCCCTTCCAGATGGACTCCTGAGAGATGGTTGAGGTCGACTGTCTAACCAAGTACTACGGCGGTTTCGCTGCCATTCAGGATGTGACGTTCTCCGCCGAGCGCGGCCAGGTGCTCGGGTTTCTCGGCCCCAACGGCGCCGGCAAGACGACGACAATGCGCATCCTGACCGGCTACATGCCGGCCAGCAGCGGCACCGCTCGGGTGGCCGGGCACGACGTCTTCGAGGAGTCTCGCGAGGTACGACGGCGCATCGGCTACCTACCCGAGAACCCGCCTCTGTACCGCGAGATGACGCCGCGCTCCTACCTGGACTTCGTTTCGCGCATCAAGGGCGTTGCCAAGCGCGACCGCCCCGAGGCCGTCGAACGCGCCTTGAACGCGACCCGAACCGACGACGTCGCCACCCAGCCCATCGGCACGCTGTCGCGCGGCTACATGCAGCGCGTCGCCATCGCCCAGGCGCTGGTGCACGAGCCCGAGGTACTGATCCTGGACGAGCCCACCATCGGTCTCGACCCCAAGCAGATCATCGAGAT
>JADFNY010000203.1 GCA_022563115.1 Acidobacteriota bacterium
CGCACGGCGCTCGAGCACATGGTCGCTTCCGCCGACGTCAAGGACCGTTGTGCCGCCACCAACGTGATGGGCGAGCTCGAGGAACCCGCGTTCCAGGAAGATCTCGTGCAGCTGCTGTACGACCCGGAGATCGGTGTGCAACACGACGCGATTCGCGCTGTGCGCGCCCGCGTCGAGAGCGGCGGCGCAAATCCGATCTTCGTTCCAACGCTGATCTCGTTGATGCGTGACCGGCGCTTGAAGCACGAGGCGCGCGAGGCGCTGGTCAGCTACGGCGAATCCGTCATACCGGCGCTGGTGCACTTCATGAACGATACGCAGGAGCAAGTGTGGGTGCGGCGCGCCATCCCCAAGACGGTGGCGCGGATCGGCGGCCGAAAGGCAGCCGACGCGCTGCTCGCCGAACTCGGCGCCGACGACCAATTCCTGCGCCGCAAGGTCATCGAGGCGCTGGTGTGGATCCGTACCCACGAGCCCGAATTCGAGTTCGACGCCGAGGTGATCGGCAAGGAGATTCGCCACGAGTCGCGGCTTTACCTGCTCGGCCTCACCGACCTGGTCAGCACCGCGCCGGCCGATTCGTTCGAGTTTCAGGCGCCGCTGATTCGCTGGCCGGGCGGCACGGCGTTGTTGCTCCAGAAGATGTTCGCCGATCGCATGGCCGCCAACGTCGAGAACGTCTTCCGCTTGCTGAGCCTGGTGCACCCGATCGTCGACGTGCGCGCCGCCGCGCTCAATTTGATGAGCGACGAGCCGCGGCGGCGCAGCCACGCGCTCGAGTATCTCGACAACGCCCTGCAGGGCGAGGTTCGCTCCGAGGTGTTCGCGGTCATCGGAGACCTGCCCCTCGACGACAAGCTCGAGTACGCGCAGTCGGAATACGACCTCTCGGTGCAGCCCGCCGACAACGTGCTGCGGCGGCTGGTTCTGGCCTCCGTGACCAACGACGAGACGGCGCACTGGCTGGGCTCGGCTGCGATTCACGCCATTTGCGAGCTGAAGATCGAGGAGCTCTATCCGCAGCTCCTCGAAGCCTCCCGACGCCCCGACGACTCGCTGGTAAAAGAAACCGCCATATGGGCCGGAAATCGACTCGGCCTGGCCCTCACCTAGCAGGGTGCCCAGGGCGCTAGCAAGCGGCGTTGCAACCAGACCCATCACACTTTCAACCACGGGCTGCTAAGGTGGCCGGCTAGCGGGAGGATGAATTGAACGATCTGGTACAAATCGAGCGCGTTCTCTTCTTGCAGGACGTCGCTCTCTTTTCGCACTGCACCGCCGCCGAGATTCTGCGCATCGCGGCAATCGCCAACGAGAAGCGCTTCGCGGCGGGCGCGACAGTGTACGAGGTGAACGACGCCTCGGAGACGATCCATTGCGTTGTCGAAGGCGCCGTGGGTCTCGAGAATCCGGCTCGGGACAAGGCGACCGTGAGACCGGGGGACGCCTTCGGGGTGATCGACATCCTCAGCGGCCGCGCGCGGACGACGCGCGCTACCGCCGAAACCGACACCCGCACGCTGACGATCGCCGCCGACGACTTTTTCGACCTGATGTCCAACAACATCGGGATCGTGCGCGCCCTGATGCATTTTCTCTCCGACCGGGTGCCGACACCCCTCGCCTGGTAGCCTCGCTACAGGGGGCTGCAATGACCGACAACGCGACCATGACGACGCCGGGGCCGCGACGCGCAACCATGTGCGCGCTCTTGTTGCTGGCCGTCTTCGCGTGGCCGCCCTCCGCGACGTCGCAGGATGCCAATCAACCTGACGATCGTCGGATCGTCGCCATTGCCGACATCCATGGCGCCCTCGAATCCTTCACGTCGATCCTGCGGGAAGTCGGCCTGGTCGACGACGATCTACACTGGAGCGGCGGCGACACGATTCTCGTGCAGACCGGCGATTTCACCGATCGGGGCCCCGAGGTCCGCGCCTGCATGGACCTGCTCATGCGGCTGCAACAAGAGGCTCGCGCGCACGGCGGCGAGGTTGTCGTCATGCTCGGCAACCACGAGGGGATGAACCTGGTCGGCCTTCTGCGCGACAACAACCCCGCCGACGCGGCGGGCTTCATCGACGACGATTCCGAAGACCGTCGCGACCAGGCCTATGAAGAATGGACCCGGATGCGACGGCAGCGCGCCGCGTCGCTGGATCAGCCGCAACCTCGGTTTGACCGCGATGTGAGGCGAGTCTGGGAGGAATCCCATCCGCTTGGTTACGTCGAGCGCATGCAGGCCTTCGGCCCCAACGGCCGCTACGGTCGCTGGCTGCGCTCGCTCGCGACGGTGGCCGAACTCGATGGCATTCTCTTCATGCACGCCGGTCTCAACCCCGTGTACGCTGCCAAGTCCGTCGAAGAGATGAACGAGCTCGTCGCGAGCGACCTGCGACGCTTCGACGAGGCCAAGGCAGAAATGGTGGACGCCGGCCTGATCACCGAGCATGCAGATCTCGGCGGCATGGTCAAGGCGGCCGACGAAAAGGCCAGCCGGTTGATGGCCATCCTCGAGGAAACCGGTGAGCCGCCGGGCGCCGACGACCGAAGGCTGGTTCCGACCCTCGACTGGGTCCTGAAGTACCAGAGCTGGGAGATGCTGAGCAGCGAGGGGCTTCTCTGGTTCCGCGGCCTCGCGCTGTGGCCCGAGGACGAACACGACGCCGACGTACGCGAGCTTCTCGACCTGCAGGAGATCGAACACATCGTCGTGGGGCATACCGTGCAGCTCGACGGCATCGTCAAGACGCGCTTCGACGGGGCCGTGTTCCTCGCCGACACCGGCATGCTCACCAATTTCTACAACGGGCGACCGTCGGCGCTCGAGATTGAAGACGGGCGCTTCACGGCCGTCTACGTCGGCGAACGCCGACAGCTCTATCCACCCACCGACGACGACGTCCTCGAGTTTCTGCGCACCGCGGACGTCGTTTCGATCGAGGACCTCGGCTCCAGCAAAAGCGGGGCGCGCCGGGTCGAGCTCGAGAAGGACGGCGTGCGGGCACGTGGGATCTTCCACGTAATCGATTTCACCCGCGAACGGGTGCAGATCGGGGAGCGCTTTCACGCCATCTTCCGCGATAGCTGGCGTGGACAGGTGGCCGCATACTGGATGGCCCGCGAGCTCGGCCTGACCAACGTACCGCCGACGGTTCAGCGGACAATATGCGACGAGCAAGGGAGCCTGCAGCTATGGCTCGAAAACGACGGCATCCGAACCAACGCCGACCGGGTACAGGAGCGCGATTTCCCGCCCGACATCGAAGGGTGGCTGGGGCAGGAATGGGTCATGAACGTCTTCGACGCGCTCGTCTTCAACGACGACCGCAACCCCGGAAACGTCCTCGTTGACGGCGATTGGAAGCTGTGGATGATCGATCACACCCGCGCGTTCCAGAGCGATTCGTCGATCCGCAACCCGGAAAAGCTGTGGCGTATCGACCGCCACCTGTGGACGGCGCTGCACGAGCTCACCGCGCAGCGCCTGGCTACCTTGCTCGGACCGTATCTGGAGCGCTCCCAGATCAACGCGGTGATGGCGCGACGCGACGCGATTGTCGAGCACTTCCGCCGGCGGATCGAAGAGTCCGGCGAGGAAAACGTCTTCTACGATCTAGTGCTCCGCCCCACAAATGGTGGCACCCTTGCAGAGGGAGTTGTGGGCGAGGTCAAGCGGGCCACGTGTCGTCGCAACCAGACCCATCACACTTTCACCACCGCCTGCTCGCAGGGTGCTGCAAGACTCCCGGGGAGTTTCTTAGCAGCCCGCTAAAGCGGTCCGCGATCGGCCGACGAGCCGCTTGATCGCCCGCGGCGCCGCAGGCGCGCCGCCTCCACCCGAACCTCGGTGTTGTAGTCGGGGACGCCGCCGCCGGCGTCGACGATGCCGCGCGGAATCAGCACGTTGCCCTCGGGGAAGTGCACCTGCAGGTTGCCGCGCGCGATCGGGGCGAACAGGACGTGGCCCACGAACACGCCCGTCTCGCTGATCAGCCTGATCTTCTCCCTCTGGCTGAAGTGCAGGCTGGCGGCATCTTCCGGGTTCATCAGTACGGAGTCACGCGCTGCGTTGTTGATCGGGTCGATCTCTCCGTAAATCATCGAGTTGAACTGCCGCCCGCGCCGGGTCGAAACGGTGAACCAGCCCTCGCGCTTCCCCGAGCGCGGTAACGGAACGGCGGCGAAGTGCGCCTTGCCGTCCGGGGTCGGAAACTCCCAGTTGGCGCACAAGTGGGGGCCGCCGTATTGGATCGAGTCACCGGTGTCGGCGAAGTGTTGGATGCCGTCGTACGCCGGCACGACCCGGGCGATCTCCTCGCGGATTGCTTGACCGTCGGCGCAGCCGAGCAAGGCGGCGCGATCGGGGTCGACGGCGTGTGCCAGCTCCAAAAAAATGCGCCACTCCGATTTCGCCTCGCCGACGCGCCGGGGAATCTCGGGGCTGAAGATGATGCGACGCTCGGTCGACGTTTGCGTGCCGCCGCCCTCCTGCTCGTAGCGGGTGCGCGCCGGCAGCAAGATCACGGCGCCGTCGTTCGAGCGCGGCTCGATGAACATCTGCTTGGTGAGAAAGATGTCCTGGTGCACGCGCAGCGGAACCCTGCCCATTGCATCGGCGACGTAGTCGGGCTGCGGCAGCGTCCGCAAGAAGTTTCCGCCGACGCAGTACAGCAAGTCGAGACGGTCCTCGGCGGCGGCGTCGATCATCTCGGGAGTCGTGAGCCCCGGCCGGTCCGGCACGTCGAAACCGTACAACTCGCTCATCGCGGCGGCGCCCTCCGGCGATACCGGCCGGCCGCCCGGAAAGGTCGTCGCGTAGGCACCCATCTCGGCCCCGCCTTGCACGCCGCTATGGCCTCGAATCGGCATCAAGCCGCACTTGTCGCGTCCGACGTAGCCCTTCGTCAACCCGAGGTTGATGATCATCTGCACGGCGTCGCCGCCCGCAGCGTGTTGGGTGATCCCCATGCTCCAGACGAAGACCGCGGTGTCGGCGCCGCGGATCAGCTCGGCGAACTCCCCCATACTGGCGCCCGACAATCCCGAGTGCGCTTCGAGCTGATCCCACTCGACGCGCTCGGTCTCACGACGGAGGGCGTCGAATCCCTCGGTATGACGGTCGACGAACTCGGCATCGTACCAACGGTTTTGGAGGATGATCTTCAACACTCCGTACAGGAAGGCAATATCGCCTCCCGTGTTGACCGGGAACCAGTAGTCGGCGAGCTGGGTACCGAAGATCGAAGAGCCCACCTTCGACGGGATCCAATAGCGCTCCATCGCCGGTTCCCGGTAGGGGTTCACCAGGACCACACGGGTGCCGCGCTTCTTGGCCTCGTGCAGGTACTTGGTCGTTACCGGCTGATCGTTGGCCGGGTTGGCTCCGAAGAACACGACGAGGTCCGAACCGATCCAGTCGCGGTAGCTACAGGTCGTCGCCGCGACGCCCAGCGAAGCCCGCATCGCCGCCGTAGAGGGTGAGTGGCAGATGCGGGCGGCGTTGTCGATGTTGTTGGTTCCGAACCACCGCACCACCTTCTGCGCCACGTAGTAGACCTCGTTGGTGATCCCGCGCGCCGTCAGGTAGAAGGCCAGCCGCTCCGGGTCGCTGCGCTTGATCCGCTCGGCGATGCGCGCGTAGGCCTCCTCCCATCGGATCCGGCGGAACCCCGGCTCGCCGCGCTGGCGAATCATCGGCGCGCCGATCCTGCCGAGGTCCCGAAGATCGGCGTCGCGGAACCCCCGGAAGCGCGAAATGTCCGCCAGCACCCGGTGGTCGAACTCGGGCATGGTGTTCAAGCGCAGCAGGTTGAGCCGAACCATGCACAGGTGGATGCCGCTGAGCGTCCAATCGTGCAGACCTGCGGTGCCCAGGGCACAGCCATCGCAGGCGCCGCGTGACAGTACCTTCCAGCCGTAGCCGAGGTTGTCGCGGTTGCGCATCACGATGCCGAGCATGTCACGGTAGTGTTTCGGCTTGACGCGCCCGAGCCCGAACGGAGACAGGTTCTTCAGACGTTTCCAGAAACCTGGTTGGAGTTCGTGAGCCATGAGTGACCGACCGTCGCCCTAGCAGGGTGCTGAAAAACTCCCGGGAGTTCTTCAGCGCCCTGCTACTTGCCGATGACCCTCTCCGCCCCCGCGTACACGTTCATCTTCGACTGGCGCAGGAACCCTACCAGGGTCATGTTGCTTTGTGCAGCGAACTCGACCGCCAGGCTCGACGCCGCGGATGAACTGTGCGAATTCGTAGCGACCTTTGACAAATGCCGCCTCAACAACGAAATCCCCGACGACGACGCCATCGCGTCCTACATCGACGAGATGGAGCGGCTCAGAACATAGGGGCGGAATGACCTTGGCCATTTTCCCCCACTCCGTGTCGAACTCCCATGCGACTCATCATGATGGGCACCGGGCCGTTTGCCGTGCCGACGTTTCGTGCGCTGCTGGCGACCCGGCATTCGGTTGTGTTGCTGGTCACCCAGCCGCGGCGATCGGTGCGCGGACGACGGGACCGGTCCGCCACGCCGATGCGAGACGTCGCCGTCGAGCGGGACGTGCCGATCTTCGACCCGGAGAACGTCAACCAGCCCGAAGCGTGCGCCCAACTGCGACGGCACGAAGCCGATCTGTTGATCGTGGCTGACTACGGGCAAATCCTGAGCCGAGCGGCACTCGCCGCGGCCGGACACGGCGGGATCAACCTGCACGCCTCGCTGTTGCCCAAGTACCGAGGCGCCGCGCCGGTCAATTGGGCCCTCTACCATGGCGAGACGCGGACCGGCGTGACGGTGATTCAGATGACCCGGGCCCTGGACGCCGGACCGGCCGTGGCCCAATCGGCCGTCGACGTCGAGCCCCAGGAGACGGCCGAGGCGCTGGAGTCCCGACTGGCAGGATTGGCGGCCCGACTCGTCGTGGAAACGATCGACGCCGTCGAGGCCGGCACGCTCCGGCCGCTGACCCAGGACAATGCCCGGGCAACCCGCGCGCCGCGGCTGAAGAAATCGGACGGCCA
>JADFNY010000204.1 GCA_022563115.1 Acidobacteriota bacterium
TCACCATCGGCATGGCCATGGCGTACGGACTCTCCAACATCGTGGCCATTCTGATGTTCCAGGTGGACCCGCGAGACCCGACGGTGTTCGGCGCCGTCGCCGCGATGATCATCCTCATGGGAACGCTCGCCAGCTTCATTCCAGCGTTGCGAGCCACCTCGGTGCCCCCGATGGACGCGCTGCGAAGCGAGTAAGCGGCGCAACGAGTTAGCACTCGCCCAGCGACCGCAGGTCCCGGGTGAGGGCGCCCGGCGAGATCGATGATCGGAACCGTTTCTGAGATCGATTCAGGTCGATCAAATCGATGGTCGTGGTCGATTTGGTTGATCTTCAGCTAGAGTTCAGGCGATCCTATCAAGAACCAGATGGAGGGACCTGTGGTCGGCAAACCTTGGGACTCCGGGGACAGGCGTGCCCATGCACGGGCAGAATTAGACTTTGTTTTTGTGCAGATTGACGTCGAGGTAACAACCGGCTCCAAGCGCATCACCGGCAACACCGTCAACATGAGCCGGGGCGGTGTGCTGCTACGGTTGAAGCAGGAAATTCCCGCCGGACTGCCTTGCGTTGTCCGCTTCCTTGAATCCAAGGGGTTAGTCGACGCTGAGGACAAGCCAGGCACAGTGCTGCGATCAGATGACCTCGGGGGGTACTTCCATGTCGCCATCGAATTCGACCGCCCGCTCGACGCTCTGAAACTGCCCGACGAGTCAAACCACCAACCTGGCCGCTAGAGAATCAACCTCGACCGCAAAGTCAGTTCCAGGAGTTGAAGCGCCAGGTCGGCCTCTTCCACCGGCTCCGACCCCTCGGCCATTACGAGACCCTCGAACTGCTCGGCGCTGGCGGCGTTCGCGCCCGTATTCATGAGCCTTACGGAAGGCGACAACACCCAGCGGATCGGCGGCAACCTGGTGAGCGGCAACTACTTCGAGTTTCTCCGCGTCGCCCTCGGCGCCGATGCCGCCGACGTTCGCGGCCTGGTGCTGAAGAAGTCGATGTCGCTGGCGCTGATCGGGCTGGCCATCGGGCTGGCCCTCGCAGCGGGCCGGCTTGCGGAACTTCAGCAGCATGCGATCAAGGGTGTAGCGGCCGTTGCCTCCGAAACTCGCCTGCGAATGGTCGTCATCCGGGTCGGCCAGGAGCTCAGACAAGTCGACGAACTCGAAGCCTCTGGCCTCGAGTTGCGGCAGCACCCTGCTAGCCGCCAGCGTTGCGGATTTTGACGCGCGTGGTGAGCTGGAAGCTTACGTAGCTATCGCCGACGACCTGGTTGTTCTCGCCCAGGAGGCTCAGCGAAATGCTCACGGTTCGCACGGCGTCACGCTCGGCGGTGGTGAGGCCTGGACCACCCGGCACGAGCTCGTTCCCGTTTTCGTCGAAGTAACGGAGCAAGAACCCGGCGTTGATCACGTTGCTGGCCACAACCTGGTCGGTGTATTCGTTGGTCCAAACGGCGCCGTCCCAGCAATCGACGGTGCGCACCAAGTTGTTGGCCGCGCCTTGGGCCACAAGCCTCAGCGTGATCCGTTCGACGCCGCCGTTGGCGGCGGCTTCAACGGCAGCCGCACACGGCGGGTCCGCGCTTCCGACATCGATGTCGCCGGCGAACTGGAGGCTGCTAGCTGTAGCATCCAACAGCGCTTGCGGGACGTTGTTGAGGTCGTAGCCGGCCATCCGCAGGTCGGGGACGATCTGCTTCATGGCAACCCGTGCCTGCTGGCGCAGGTCCTGGGCGTCTTGCTGGGCTTCGAACGTTGCCTGCGACATGAACAGCATGCTGTACACACCACCCATCATGAGGGTGAACAGCAGCATGACGATCAGTAGCTCGATGAGGCTGTATCCGTCGTTTCGCATCATGACGCCGCCAGTAACGCTACGAGGGTCACGTCTTTGGCCGGACCGAATACCGCAAGCTGCGCAATGACCCGCACACTGATCCTCTTGCTGTCGCCGAGATCGGTGACCAGCCAGCGTCGCGTATAGTCGTTGTTTCCATCGCCATCGATGTCCAGGATATCGGAAAAGCCGCCGATATCCGCATCCAGCGAACCGCCAGCAGCCAACGTCACGTAGTCGATGTCGCGAAGCTCTTCCATCTTGTCGGTAGCGGCGTAGGTTGCCTCGACGTAGTCGGTCGAGGCGCGGTTCGTGGCGACGCTGACGCCGACCATCTGCGCCAGCGCGAGCGCGATGATCGTCATCAGAAACATGGCGATGAGGAGCTCGACCAGCGTGAAGCCCGCACTCGCGGGTCCGCTAGCCGGCTCGTTAGGACTCCTCGCGCCGCTGGAAACACTCATGATCCCCATGGCAGCACTCCTCCTTCTACTCCACCTTCTGTGTCGATGCTAGCGCGACTGGTACCAGTTGCTCAACACCGGGGCGCCGAGGATCACCAACGTCGGGTTCCCTCCCGCGCCGGGCATGCCGGGCGGCAGGTTGAGCGCCAGAGAGGGAACGTGCGTGATGTGCGCGAGGTTTTCCTCGAAGTCGATCTCCTTACCAACCATCGCGCCGAGCACATTGCTGTCCTCGTCGATCTCGAGCTCATCGCCGGCGTAGATGGCGGCCATCACGGTGATCTTGTAATCGCCCTGGTCCTCGGCGATCTCGATCTCCTCACTGACCAGCCCGATGTTGTTCATGACAGCGTCGTTCGGATCGAGATAATTACCGACGGGTACCAGGTCGGAATTGACCTCGATCTCGTCGTCCGCGTAGATCGTGCCGGTACCGCTGTAATAGATGCGCTCGCCATCGTTCCCTTCGCCGATGTGGGCCTTGGAATCAAACTCGATGATGCCTTGGATTTGCAAGGTCATCGTAGCCGGGTCCCAGTCGATCATGTTGCCGTTGGCGTCTGAGTAGTGGAAAGCGTCGACGGTGGCGTTGATGTCTCTCTCGGGTATGCTCAGCGCCGTCGCCGAGATGAAAGCATTGTAGTTGCCGTAGGTCGTCCCCGTGCTCGGATCTGTGTAGGTATCGGTCAAGGCCGGGAACGTTACATCGACGCCGCCATCGGCGTAGGAGCCCGACGCATCGGTGTCGAGGGTCGCCGGGGCGTTAACCGTCACGGCTCCGTCGACCCACATGCCGTCGATGGTCTCCTTGACGCCATTGCCCGCCACATCCGCCTCGCCTATGAAGCTGCTGTCGTTGAGCGTGACGGTGCCGTTCTTGACCTTGACATTGGCCTCCAGGGTGTAGACGGTCTCGCCGTTGACCGTGGTCGTGGAGAGGGGCGGGAGCTTACTAAAGTCGGCACCTATCTCGCTGGCGTCGCTGAGGCCGTCGTAGTTGTTGAGGATCTGATCGTTACCTTCCAATTGGATGTCCGCGGGATCCGACGGATCTCCGATCACGTGGATCGAGCCACGGACGACGAGGTTGCCATCGGTGTTGTCGAAGGGATCGTCGTCTGAGGCGTCTCCGGCAAAGATGGCGTTGCCCCAGACCGTTACCGCGCTAGTGGTCACACGGAGCCTGAGATCCGACCCTAGAACCTGGGTCGATGCCTCGGGAGCCCCCATTGTTCCGGTGGAGCGCAGCGGGAGATCCATGAATTGCTGGGAGCCCGAGCCGTTCGCCGGCGATAGCGTCGGCGGAAAAAACACGCTCAACGTGTAGCTGCCCTCGCCGATAGCAGTGGCCCCTCCGAGGGGGTAATAGCCGGGCACGGGATCGCCGTTTCCGTCGACCGTGACGTTCACGACTTGACCGTTGATCGTCACCGTGGTGGGGAACGGATTCGCCACCCCCATCGACCCGGTCAGTATGCTGCTTATCCAGGTGTCGTCTGCCGTAACGTTAACGATGACCTGCTGCAACCCGGATTCCGCCGCGTAAAAGGCAATCGCCGAGTTGGTTTCGTTGAACGAGATGTCCAGATCGGTGAGCGCCGTGGTCAGCAGTCCCGAACCGATCGCCGCAACGATCAGCACGACGAGCAGGGCGATGACCACGGCCATTCCCTGCTCGTTTTCCCGATGACGTACATCCATTTGGTTATTCATGATCACCGTTCCTCTGTATAACATCTCAAAACAAATCATCAACTAATAGCAAATAATATAGATAATTATCGATTTTCACAAGATATTTTAAACTTCTATAAGATACTAAAACATATTAAAACATATTAAAACATACTATCAATCAGGAAAACATAAAGACGATGCGAGGCGGAACGTCACGCTCACTCCTCTCCGTAGGTGGCCCACAGCACCTCGACCCGGGTCCAGCCGACACCTACGCGCACGTATCATGGTGCCGCCATAGTGCCATGGGATGTCTGTCCAGGGAACGAAACGGTCTACATTTGACCCGAACGGTCACCAGAGGGAACGGGGCGCTGGTTCTCGAGCCGGCCACCGGAGCTCGGTGTTCGGGCCACGATCCTTTGGCTCTACTACCGCGACACCACCGCCGCCAACCGCTTCTACACCGAGATTCTCGGCGCCGTCTCCGCGAACACGTCAAACGATTTTCCCCACCCAGGGGTATTGCCCGCTAGACTCAGATCCCGCATACGAACGCCAACCTTCGACCCGCGGGATGGTTCGATGAAGAAGATCGTTGTTGTCGGCGCCGGAGTCATCGGTCTGCTGTGCGCCTACGAGATCCGCCGCCGCGGCGGCGACGTGACCGTCATCGACAAAGGCGAGCCCGGGGGCGCGTGCTCGCTCGCCAACACCGGCTGGGTGGTCCCGTCGTTCTCGTCGCCACTGCCGGGGCCCGGCATCGTCGGGCCGACGCTCAAGTGGATGTGGAGCGCCGACAGCCCCGTCTATATCCGGCCGAGCGCTGTCCCCTCGATGGCGAGCTGGCTGTGGCAGTTTTGGCGTCACTGCAATAGCGGTGACCACGCCGCCGGCCTGGCTGCGGTTACCAGCCTGAACCGGCACACGATCGAGCTGTTCGACGCGATCAAGGCCGACGGGGTCGACTTCGAGATGCACGAAGCGGGGCTGCTGTGCGCCTTCATGACCCGGGCGGGCTATGAGCGCGCGCTGGCGAACTTTCACGCCATCGACGCGGTGCACAGCCTCGAGATCCATGAGCTCAAGGGCGCCTCGCTGATGGTGAAGGAGCCGGCCCTCTCGGACGACGTGATCGGCGGCATCTTGATTGCCGGCGAGCGCCACGTGCGACCGGAGACGCTCAACGCCGGCCTGGTCGACTGGCTGAACCGATCGGGCGTCGAGATCACGACCGGGGTCGAGATGCTCGGGGTGACCCAGGAGGGCCTCGCCGTCAACGGCATCGAAACGACCGCTGGGCACATCGCGGCCGATGTGCTCCTGCTCGCCACCGGCGCATGGTCGGGTCGACTGGCGAGAGAGCTCGGCTTTCGACTGCCGATGCAAGCCGTCAAGGGCTACACGATCACCATCGAGTCACCCGCCGTGCAGCTCCGGGGCCCCGTCTACTTCCCCGAGAAGAAGGTCGTCACCAGCCCCTTCGAGGGTGCCCTGCGCATCGGCGGCACGATGGAGCTGTCGGGCGTCAACACCGACCGCGATCCCCGCCGGCTGGCGGCCATCCGCCGCGTCGGAGAGGCGTTTCTGCCCGGATGCTTCGAGGGTGAGAGCCAGACCGAGTGGATGGGGATGCGACCGGTGACACCGGACGGCCTGCCGGTGATCGGACGAGCCCCCAACTACGACAACGTCTACCTCGCCACCGGCCACGCCATGCTCGGCGTGACGCTCGGCCCGGCCACCGCGGCGGCCACCGCCGACCTGGTGCTTGCGGGGCACACCGGCATCCCGGTGGCGCCCTTCGACCCGTCCCGGTTCGTCGAACCGACGCGAACCTAGCAGGTATTCGGAGGACCCTGCGAGGCGGCGCAGGTGCCGATCAGCGGATCCTCCTCGCCGTCACGTTAGCTCACCTCAGCCCGATGGCGATGGCGATGGCGATCGAGACCGTGCCGAGCGCGATGAGCGCCAGGTAGAGCGGCAGCGTGAACTTGATCCAGTCCTCGTAGCGCACCCCTGCCGCGGCGAGCATCGCCAGCAACGCCCCGTTGGTCGGCGTCATCATGTCGCAGAGGCCCGCACCGTATTGATAGGCGAGCACCACGACCTGTCGGGAGAGACCGAGCAGGTCGGAGAGCGGCACGAGGAGGGGCATCGTGAGTACGGCCTGGCCGCTGACGCTCGGCACCGGCACATGGATGATGGCCTGGGCGACGACCATTCCGAGGCTCGACGCCAGCAGCGGCAGCTCTTCGAGCGGCGTGAACATGGCGCGCACGATCGTGTCGACGATCCGTCCGTCCGCGAGTACGACGAAGATGGCGCGCGCGAAGCCGATGAGCAGTGCGGCGTACGCCATGCCTTGAAAGCCACGCACGTACGCCTCGGCGGTGCCGGTGACGCCCATGCCCGCGAGCAGGCCGATGAGCACGCCCATGATGAAGAACGCGCCCGAGAGTTGGTTGAAGTCCCACCCCCACCGCAGAAGGCCGACCACGAGGATCCCGAAGGTCGCACCGACGAGCCCGAAGATCACCCAGTCCTTGCCGGCGATCCCGGCTTCACCCGAATCCTCCACATCTTCCGGTGCCCGCCGTTCGCGTTGCGCGTAGCGCATCGTCATGCCGATCCAGAGCGCCAGCGCCAGGACCAAGAAGACGCTGCGGAAGAGTGCCCCCGAGCCCAGCGGGAGCTGCGCCAGGTGCTGTGCGATTTGGACCTGGAAGGGGTTGATGGGGCTGAACGCCGATCCGACGACCGCCGCACCAACGCTCATCGCGACCGCGACGACCGGGGTGAAGCCGAGCCTGCGCGTCAGGATGAGCAGAACGGGGATCAGCGGAATGATCTCCTCGTGCATGTTCTCTACCACGCCACCTATGGCGAAGAAGATCAAGACGACGGGGATGACCAGCAGGTCGTGACCGCCAAGCGTACGGACCAGCGAGGTGACGCCCCGCCGAAGCGCGCCCGTTTCGTCGACCACGGTGAACGCCCCACCGATAAGGAA
>JADFNY010000205.1 GCA_022563115.1 Acidobacteriota bacterium
TGGGGCCGAGCCCTCGCCGAAAAGGAACTCTTCCATGTGCTTGGCCATTATTGCCTGGGCTTCCTTCTGGGACGGCAGGGGTCATGCGACCGTCCCTTCGTCGGCGGGGGATTCATCTGAGACCAAAAGCGCCAAGAGGATAGCAGCGATCACCGCCATTACGGCACCGAAGACGAACGGAGCCCGGGGGCCGAACCCGGCCCACGGGCCGACGCCCTGCCACAAGACACCGGCGACCAGCGACGCCGGCAGGTTGGTGAAACCGAGCACACCGTGATAGGTGCCGTAGGCGGTTCCCCAGCGCGAAGGCTCCACGAGGTCGGCGATGAGCGCCTTGCCGCTACCCGCCACGAGACCGTAGTAGGCGCCGTAGAGGATGAACAGGACGACGACGTGGACGCTGCTTTCGGCGATCGCCAAGCCGAGGTAGATGACCGCGTAGAAGACCCAGCCGGCGAGCAGCAACGTCTTGCGCCGGAGGCGATCGGAAAGCGCCCCGGCGGGCGTCGACACGAGCGTATAGACGAGGTTGAAGCCGAGCAGTGTCCACAGGATCCCGACGACACTCAGGCCGCGCTCCTGGGCCCGCAGAACCAAGAACGCGTCGGACGAGTTCCCGAGGTCGAAGATCGCCGCGGCGAACAAGAAGAAACCGAAGCGACGTCCCAGCCCACCGATACCCCAGCGGCGACGCGCCGACGCCGCCGCCGCGCTCGGCCGAACCTCCCGCGCCCCGATCGCCAGGACGGCAACCGCGAGGAAGGCGGGAACCAGGCTCGCCAGGACGAGCGTGCGGAAGGTCGCCGACTGCAGGTCCACGGCGCCACTCTGGACGCTCGAAACGATGAAGATCGCGACCAGCAGGCCGGCGACCGCGCCGCCGGTATCGGCTGCGCGGTGCACCCCGAAGGCGAGGCCGCGCTGGGAGGGAGCCGTAGAGTCGGCCAGCAGCGCGTCGCGCGGCGCCGTCCGGATCCCCTTGCCGACGCGGTCGACCCAGCGCACCCCGGCGACGAACACCCAGGTCGTGGCGACGTAAAAGAACGGCTTGGCGGCAGCCGACAGCGCGTAGCCCGCGACGGCCAGCGACTTGCGGGCCCGGAATCGATCGGAAAGCGCACCGGAGGCCAGCTTGACCAGGCTTGCCGTCGACTCGGCGACGCCCTCGATGAGACCGATCGTCGCGGTGCCGACGCCGATGACGTTGGCCAGAAAGAGGGGCAATAGATTGGTGACCATCTCGCTCGACACATCGGTCAAGAAGCTGGTCGCGCTGGTGACCCAGACGTTGCGGGAGAGCTTGGCGCCGCCTTGCATGGGCACAGACTAGCGGTTGATCGCACCCGGCGGCGCCGTCGTGCACAATGCCATGGAAGAAACCACCGTCCTGATCCGTATGGTGGGATAAGGACGGAAATATGAGCACGACCACCTTGGTAATGGCGGAAGAAGCCGCTCCGAAAACCGAGACCCTGGAGTTCCAGGCCCTCTACGAGCAGTACTCGGGAGCGGTCTATCTGACGGCGCTACGCGTTACGGGGAATCCGGCCGACGCAGAAGACGTGCTGCAGACGGTCTTCCTGCATGTTTTGGACGCCCGCCGCGCCCTCGACGCATCGCGATCGCCGGGGGCGTATGTGCGACGCGCCGCGGCCAACGCTTCGATCGACCTGCTGCGGCGCAAGAAAACGCGGCGCGAGGCAGCGCTGGAAGAAGGCCGCGCATCGGGCGAGCGACAGGGGGCCGCCGTGGTGCCCGGCGCCACCGCCGGTCGGGCCGGCTGGCAAGAAGATTCGTTCCTGCTCAAGGAGCGTCTGCGCACCGCGTTGACCACACTTTCGCCCGAGAACGCCGAGCTCTTCGTCCTTTGTTACCTGGAGGGTTACTCCTACGACGAGCTTGCCGAGTTGTTGCAACTCGAGCGCGGCACCGTTGGTAGTCGTTTACACCGCATCCGAGCGGCTCTACAGGTGGAACTGAGCCGCTGAAGGAACCCAACCATGAACGATGAACGTTTCGACGAGTTGCTCGAGGAAATGCGCCAAGAGGGCGCCTCCCCCGAGCAGATCAAGGCAGCTCAAGACCACGTTTGGCGCCGGCTTGCGGCGTCGCATTCACCCGCTTGCGGCGAGTTTCGGCCGCGGCTCGACGCCTACGTTGACGGTCGGGTGAGCGAGCCGCGGCGCCTACTGATCGATGACCATCTCAGCCGCTGCGTCGACTGTCGCCATGCGCTCGCCGAACTCAAAGGTGAGCGCAAGCTCGTTGCGTTCGCGGGTACGACGGGCCCCGGCCGGAGCCGCTGGACACGCTGGGCGGTGGCCGCCGGAATCGTCGCCGCGGTGCTGTACGTGGGACGCAGCAGCATCGATTCGGCGCTCGCCCCGGCCGGACCACGAGCCACGGTGGTCTCGGTGTCGGGCACGCTCGTCAAGCTGTCGCTCGGTAGCATCGAGACCGGCATGGAGCTCGACGACGGTGAGGCCGTACGCACGGCGGCGGGCTCAGGCGCTGTTCTTCGCCTCGACGACGGCTCGGTCCTGGAAATGAACGAGCGCACCGAACTGTCCGTGCAGGGCGCCTGGAGCGGCAATACGATCCGCCTCGAACGCGGCGACATCATCGTCGAAGCGGCCGATCAGAGCGGCGGACGGCTGCGGGTGGTGACGCGCGACACGATCGCTTCGGTGAAGGGCACGGTGTTCGCTGTTTCGAGCGCCACCACGGGGTCGCTGGTCTCCGTCGTCGAGGGCTCCGTAGAGGTATCCCAACCCGGGTTCAAGGAGCTCCTGGTCGCCGGCCAGCAGGCCGCTACCACCGCATCGCTGGGCGCAGTCAGCCTGATGGAGGCGATCTCCTGGAGCAGCGGCGCGAACGACTACTTCGAGCTCCTTTCCGCTCTCGCTCTCATCGAAGAACGCCTCGCGGGCGTGCCCGGTCTGCGGCGACAAGCTCACCTGGTGCCTTCGCTGCCGGCCAACACCTCCGCCTACTTCGCGATCCCCAACCTCGAGGGCGCGATCGCCGAGGCGCTGGACCTTCTCGAGCAACGCTGGCTGAACAACACGGCGCTGGATGAATGGTGGTCGGCGGGCGACGGCCGAGCCATGCGGGAGATGCTCGAGCACCTGCAGGCCATCACCCCGATGCTCGGCGAGGAGATTGTTTTCCTGCTCAGCGGCGAGTCGATCGTCGATGATCCCATCCCCGTCATGTTGGCGCAGGTGCAGAGCGGACGCGAGGAGGAACTACGGTTGGCGATCGAGGCGATTGCCGGCAGCCAGGCCGCTTCGATCCCCTACCAGATCAGTGCCGGGCTGCTGCTGGTGGCAGACAGCCCGGGGAACCTGGCGTTGACGGCCGCTCAGCTCGGCGCCGGTGCCTCGTCACCCTTTGCCACGGAGATCGCACGGCGCTATGAACGGGGCGTCGGCTGGCTCGCGGCGATCGACGTCCGCACCCTCGGCGTCGGTCCCAACGACGGCGACCTGGCTCGTGCGCTCGGCATCCACAACATGCGCTACCTGTTCGTCGAGCAGCGAACCGACGCGCTGGGCGACGATACCGTCGCGACGCTCATGTTCGACGGCCCGCGCACCGGTATCGCCTCCTGGATCGCCGAGCCCGGCCCCATCGGCTCGGCCGAGTACGTCTCCTCCACGGCCATCGCCGCCTCCTCGGGCTCCACCCGAGACCCGCGCGAAGCCTTTGACCAGCTGCTGTCGCTCGTCGGAGCGAACAGCGATCTCGTCCGCGAGCTCCAGAAGGTCGAGTACGACACCGGCGTCAGCATCGGCGACGACGTCGTCTCGTCGCTGGGCACGGATTTCGTCTTCGCCATCGAACAAATTTCCGTACCGATGCCGGGCTGGATCGCCGTCTTCGAGGTCCTCAACCCGGGAGCACTCGATGAGGCGATGCGCCGCTTGGTCGTCACCATCAACGCGCACGTACCACCCGACGACGACGACGCACGGATGATGCTGACCGAGGAAACCGTCAACGGCCGGGTGTGGAACTCGGTGCGGCCCGGCGCCTCTTTGACGACCTTGTACTGGACGTACGACCGTGGCTACCTGATCGCTTCGACCGACCGGGCGCTGGCCGTGCGGGCCATCGGCGTGCGTGACTCGGGATCGTCGCTGGTGCGCTCGTCGGTCTTTCGGCGACAGTTCCCACGCGATGGCGGCCTGCACCACTCGGGCTTCTTCTGGCTCAACACCCGCGACGTCGCCGATGAGCTCGCCTTGCTGGTGAATAACCCGGGCGCCGGCGTGCTGGCCGGCTGGCGCGATCCGGTTCTCGTTGTCCTGACCGGCGAAGCCGACCAGGTTCGCTGGGCCTCGCGCACGCGGTTCACCAGCTTCCTTCTCGACCTCATGCTCGCCCAGCCCATCGGCGAGGGATAACAGGGTGCTGAAGAACTCCCGGGGGTGCCGCGCATGGGTCTTGTGGGGCAAAGGCAAGCAACGAGGAGCAAGGCGATGCGTGACGCATCGTCGCCGACGAGCGACGCGGTAGGCTGGCGGGTATGATACCGGTCATCGAGATCGACGCGCTTCATGTGAAGCTCGGCCGCCTGGAGGTCTTGCGGGACATCTCGTGTCGGCTCGGCGTTTCCGGCGCCGGCACGGCGATCGGCCTTCTGGGCCCGAACGGGGCGGGCAAGTCCACCTTGATCCGCACTCTGCTCGGCTTCCATCGGCCGGCGGCCGGCGCCGCTCGCATCCTGGGCCTCGATTGCCATAAGCAGGCGCGCGCGGTGAAAGCGCGGGTCGGCTACATGCCCGAGAACGAGGCCTTCATCGCCGAGCAGACGGCCGTCCGCCACCTTCGCATCATGGCGGAGCTGTCCGGGCTGCCGTCACGCGCTGCCCTCGAAAAAGCACACGAGGTGCTGTTCCACGTCGGGCTCGGCGAGGCCCGCTACCGGCAGCTCGGCACCTATTCGGTCGGCATGAAGCAGATGGCCAAGCTCGCCCAGGCCATCGTCCACTCGCCCGACCTGGTCATCCTCGACGAACCGACCAACGGGTTGGATCCGGCGGCGCGCTCGCGAATGCTCAACCTCGTGCGCGAGATGAAGGAAGAGCACGGCATGAGCGTTCTGCTGTGCTCCCACCTGCTGCGCGATGTCGAGGAGGTTTGCGACGAGGTCGTCATCCTCAACGAGGGCCGTATCGTGCACCACGCCGACCTGGAAGCCGAGCGGCGCACCAACCGCCGCTTCGTCGAGCTCGAGGTCGTCGGAGACGATGGCGGCCTCGCCGCCGCCTTGCAGGCCCGCGGTATCGAGGGCGTAAGGGAGGGCGGCGGGCGTTGGCGGATCGTCCTGCCGGCCGACGTCGACCTCGACGTCATCTGGCAGCTAGTCATCCAGGAGGACCTGCTGGTTCATCACCTGAGCCAACGGCGAGACTCGCTCGAGGAGATCTTCCTCAAGGCGGTCGGCCACATCGAGAGCTCCCCGCCGGACGGCGGCGTGGCAGCCGAGGAGGTAGTAGCCAATGGCCATCTATAGGCGGGGTTACACCCGCTACGACGGCGAGCTCACCTCGCACCTGACGCGCCTGGGGGTTCTCCCCAAGTTCGCCTGGCAGCAGCTCATGGGACAGCGCTTGGTGACCAGCATTCTGGTCGCGGCGATGTTCTGGCCGCTAGCCTGCGCCGTATTCGTCTACATCGCCAATCGCGCCGAGCTACTGCAGGGCTTCGGTGCCGAGGTTCCCGAGTTCCTGGTCGTCGACAACAACTTCTTCGTCATTTTCATGAACGCGCAGGCGAGCTTCGCGATCGTCCTGGCGGCGTTGGCCGGCCCCAGCCTGATCGCTCCCGATCTCACCAACGGAGCGCTCTCGCTCTATTTCAGCCGCCCGCTGTCGCGCTCCGAGTACGTGCTCGGCCGTATGCTGGCGCTCGTGGGTCTGCTCTCGGCGGTCACCTGGATTCCCGGCGTCTTGCTCTTTCTCATGCAATCGGGCATGGCGGGATGGTCGTGGTTCGTGACCAACTGGAAGCTCGGCGCCGGCATCTTCTTCGGTTTCGTGCTCTGGATCGTGCTTGTCGGTCTCGTGGCGCTGGCCAGCTCGGCGTACGTCAAGTGGCGCATCGTCGCCGGTGCCCTGGTGCTCGGTGGCTTCTTCGTGATGGCGGGCTACGAACTTCACCTTGCCGACCTGGCGAACCTTCGCTGGATCGGCGCTGCCTACGTTGTTTGCCGGACCGTCGGAAAGATCCTCGGCGCCTACCTCGGCATGCGCTGGTCGGGAGTCGGCGGAGAGCTGCGCCCCTATCTCGGCATGGCCCTGCTCTGTCAGGCGGCCGTGATCATCGGCCTGGCCGATTTCGTCGCGGAATACTGGCATCAGGAATGGGGGCGCCGCTTTGCCACCGTCGCCTTGGGCTCCGTGGTCATCTTTGAAGTGGCAGGCCCCCTGCTCACCAAACAATGCGCCAAGTGGGCGGGCGAGCTCAAGGCCGTCACCCTGTTGCGCCGTGATCAGGCCGCACCCGCCGGAACGTCGATCCTGGCCCTCACGACGCAGGCGCTGCTGCGCACCGTCGGTCTGTCGCGCGCCGTCCGATCCGGCGGCGACGACCGTCCTCTGCTCGCCAAGGACATCATGCGGACCAAACACACCCAACAGGCAGATAGCCACTCCCAAGGGAAGTGTAAGCCATGCCGCCACCTTGGACCTCGTACTCATGATTCTCTCTCCTCTAACATGGGGTACTTGAAAGACCAACAGCAAAAGAATCGTATGTGTTTTTTTGTCTTATACAACCTGAATTTCAGTATTAAAAGGGACAGTTGGCGGGGAGATTTCTGTGGTGTAACTACCACAGTAATCATTGTTCCAACTGCCCCTTCCCTCTACATGGTGGCTATTCCAAGCGCTTTTGCAGAGGGAGCCTGCGCAATAAACGAGGCGGAGGGATGGTACCAAACCTTTCCCCTTCTGCAAGCCAAAAAACTTCATTC
>JADFNY010000206.1 GCA_022563115.1 Acidobacteriota bacterium
GACGGAGACGGTCGAGGAGCGCGTCGCCCCGTTGGCGGCGCGGATCGCGGCGCGCGAAGGTTGTGAGCTCGCGCACTGCGAGTACGTCAACGACTGCGGGCGTTGGTTCCTGCGGCTCTACATCGACCGCGAGGGCGGCGTCACGATCGCCGATTGCACCTCGGTGAGCCGGCAGATGTCGGTGGTGCTCGACGTCGAGGATTTCATCCCGCACGCTTACAGCCTCGAGGTGTCGTCGCCGGGCCTTGATCGGCTGCTGAACACCCCGGACGACTACCAGCGTTTCAGTGGCGAGTCGGTCAGGATCCGCACGGTCTCGCCGGTACAGGGGAGACGTCGTTTTCGGGGAATTCTGGGCAAGTTCGAGGACGAGGTCGTGACGCTGACGGACAGCCAGGGGCAGGTCTTCGAGATTCCCCTGGAAAAGGTCCGTAGTGCCCGCCTAGACCCGCAATTATAGTTTTTCTAACGAAACTGTTTACTAGGTAGCAACGACAATGACGCGAATGTTGCTGCAGACAATTGAGCAGATCGGGCGCGAGAAGAACATCCCCTCCGAGGTCATCATCGAGGCCGTCGAGGAGGCGATGGCGGTCGCTTCCAAGAAGTTCTACAAGACCGAAGAAGAGCTCAAGGCGACGCTGAACCGGGAAACCGGCGAGGTCGAGGTATTCGCGGTCAAGGTCGTCGTCGACGACGTCGTCAACGAGGATCTCGAGATCAGCGTCGCCGAGGCGCTCGATTTTGACCCCGAGGCCAAGGTCGGCGACCAAGTCTATCTGCCGCGTGGCACCGAGGATCTCGGCCGAATCGCGGCGCAGGCCGCCAAGCAGGTCATCTTTCAGAAGGTTCGCGACGCCGAGCGCGAGAACATCTACGACGAGTTCGTGGAGCGCGCCGGCGAGCTGATCACTGGCTTGGTCAAGCGCTTCGAGCGCGGCGACATGATCGTCGACCTCGGTCGAACCGAGGGCCTCCTGCCGCGCCGGGAGCAGTCGCGCGCCGAGCACTACAACATCGGCGACCGCATCCGCGTGGTGATCGTCGACGTAATCAAGGTAGCGCGAGGCCCGCAGGTCATCGTCTCCCGTGTATCGCCCGAACTGCTCCTCCGGCTCTTCGAAATGGAGGTGCCCGAGATCTACGACCGGACGGTGATCATCAAGGGGTTGGTGCGTGAGGGCGGTGACCGCGCCAAGGTTGCGGTGCACTCGGTCGAGCCTGATGTCGACCCGGTCGGTGCCTGCGTCGGCATGCGCGGCGCCCGGGTGCAGTCGATCATCCGCGAGCTGCGCGGCGAGAAGATCGACATCGTGCAGTGGGCCGCCGACCTACAGCAGTACGCCATCAACTCCCTGAAGCCGGCGCGCGTCAACCGCGTGACCGTGATCGACAGCGAGGAGCGGCACCTCGAGGTGGTCGTCGACGAGGACCAGCTGTCGCTCGCCATCGGCAAGCGCGGACAAAACGTGCGCCTGGCTGGCAAGCTTCTTAACGCCAAGATCGACATCAAGAGCGAGGAAGACAAGAAGCGAGACGTTGAGCAAGCACTCCTGCAGATGGCGGCGCGCGAGGTAGCCGTCGAGACCCTCGAAGGCGTCGGTCCGAAGACCGCCGAAGCTCTGGTGGCCGCCGGCGTGAAGACGGTTGGCGCCGCCATCGACGCCGGCGTCGACGGGCTGATGGCCGTCAACGGCATCGGCCCGAAGGGCGCCGAGAAGATGCTCAAGTCGGCCGAAGAGTTGCTCGCCGCTTCGGTGCTCGACGAGCCCGAGGTTCCCGAAGCCGCGGCGGATGGTCAGGGTGCCGGCGAGCCTCCGGCTGAGCCGGACTCCGCCACTGTCTTGGCGAGCCTGACCGCTGACGCCGCGCCGGATAAGGCTGACGAAGCCGGGGAAGTCGACGAAGCTGACGTCAGCGCCGTAGAGGAGGTCGTCATCGCCGAGGTCGAAGTGGTTGCCCCGGCGGATGGCGAGGACGAAACAGCGGCGCGGGCCGACATCGACGAAGAAGAAGTTGTCGAAGCCCCTGCCTGAGCTTTATCCTGAGGAATAAGCCGACCGAATGCGCGTTCATGAGCTGGCCAAGAAGCTCGGCATCGAGAGCAAGGAAGCCCTCGCGGCGCTGAACGACCTCGGGGTAGAGGTAAAGAGCGTTCACTCTGCGGTGAGCGAAGAGAACGCTTCGCGCGTCGAAAAGCGCCTCGGCTCGGGCCGGGCGGCAAAGAAGACCGTCAAGAAGGCGGCGAAGAAAACGACCAAGAAAGCCGCCAAGAAAACTACCAAAAAAGCGGCTAAAAAAACTACCAAGAAAGCCGCCAAGAAGAAGGCGACCAAAAGGGCCGCCAAGAAGAAGGTCTCCAAGAAAAAGGCAGCGGCTGCAGTCGCTCCCGAACCGCCAGTCGAGGAAACTCGTGCGGCTGCACCGGAGCCGGACGGCGCGCCGACACCCGCGGCTGAAGCGCCCCAGCCGAAACCGCAGCCCGAGCCCGAGTCGAAACTGGAGCCGGAGCCCGAGCCGGAACCGCATGCCCCGATGGCGACCGTTGAAGGCCCCATCACCATCGAAGATGGAATCACGGTGAAGGGCCTGGCGGAGAAGCTCGGTATGTCTCCGACCGACGTGATGCGTGAGCTCATGTCGCGGGGTGTGAAGGGGGACATCAACCGGGCGCTCGACGCAGAGGTAGCACTTTCAATCGCCGAGCATTTCGGGGCCGAGGCGCGCCGGCTGCGCGCCGATGAGGCGTTGTTGGGGGATGCTCCGCAGGTGGTCGCCGAAGATCTCGAAAGGCGCCCGCCCGTCGTTACCGTCATGGGCCATGTGGACCACGGCAAGACGCTGTTGCTCGATGCCATTCGCTCCACCAATGTCGCCGCAAGAGAGGCCGGCGGCATCACGCAGCACATTGGAGCGTCGATGGTCGAGCACGACGGCAGGCGCATAACGTTTATCGATACTCCGGGCCACGAGGCGTTCACGCGCATGCGTCTGCGTGGCGCCCAAATTACCGACATCGTCGTTCTTGTGGTCGCCGCCGATGACGGTGTCATGCCGCAGACGGTCGAGGCGATCGGCCACGCCCGCGCCGCCGGGGTGCCGATCATCGTGGCGATTAACAAGATCGATCGGCCCAACGCCAACGTCGACCGAGTCAAGCAGCAGCTCGGGGCACACAAACTGGCGCCGGAGAGCTGGGGCGGTGACACGGTGACCGTCGAAGTGTCGGCCAAGATGAAGCAAAACCTCGACGAGCTGCTCGAGATGATGTTGCTGACCGCCGAGATGCAGGAGCTCACCGCCAGCCCGACGGTTCCGGCGCGCGGTACGGTGCTCGAGGCGAAGCTTGATCGTCAGCGCGGTCCGGTGGCGACGCTGATCGTCCAGCAAGGCACCCTGAAGGTGGGCGAAAACCTGGTTGTCGGCATGGAAAGCGGCAAAGTTCGCGCCATGATCGACGACCGCGGCGCGCAGCTCAAAGAGGCTGGACCGTCGATGGCGATCGAGATGCTCGGCTTGGGCGGTGTCCCGGAGGCCGGTGACACCTTCCAGGTCGTCGAGGCAACGACGCTGGCGCGTAAGGTTTCCGAGATCCGCCGGGAGCGGCAACGCCGGGAGTCGCTGGCGGTGGGCAGCCGGCTGACGCTCGAGGACCTGCACGCGCAACTGCGGGCCGCCGATCGCATCGATATATCGGTTCTGATCAAGGCCGACGCCCAAGGCTCGGTCGAGGTGCTCAAAGACTCGCTTTCGAAGCTCTCGGGCGACAAGGTCAACGTCAAGATCATCCACGCCGCGCCGGGTGGCATCACGGAATCGGATGTCCTGCTGGCCTCGGCGTCGAACGCCATCCTGGTCGGCTTCAACGTACGTCCTGAGCGCGGGGTCGCCGACATCGCGACGCGCGAGGGCGTCGATCTGCGGCTCTACACCATCATCTACCAGCTTCTCGACGAGTTTAAGCAGGCGATGCTCGGCAGGCTGAAGCCCGAGTTTCGCGAAACGGCACTCGGGGTCGCCGAGGTGCGCGACACGTTCCGGATTCCGAAGGTCGGGTCGATCGCGGGCTGCTACATCACCGATGGAAAGATGACCCGGGATGCGCAGGTCCGTCTGGTTCGCGACTCCGTCATCATCTTCGAGGGCAAGATCGGCTCGCTGCGCCGCTTCAAGGACGACGTTTCCGAGGTGCAGCAGGGATTCGAGTGCGGCATCGCCATCACCAATTTCAGCGACGTCAAGATCGGCGACGTGATCGAGGCCTTCGAGCTGGAAGAGCTCGAGGTCAAGCTCTAGCAGGCCGTGGTGAACACGTTCACCACGGCCTGCTGGCAGGGTGCTGGCTCCCTGAGGCGTCCATGATCATCGGCGTCTGCACGCTCGAGTTTCACCTGCCGGCCTGTCGGAGCCTCAAGGAAAAACGTAGGTTCCTCAACTCGTTCCGCACCCGGGTATCGAACAAGTTCAACGTCGCCGTGTCGGAGATCGACCACCACGATCTGTGGCAGCGGTCTACGATCGGAGTCGTCTCGCTCGCCACCGAACGCGAACCGATCGATAAGATGTTCCAGAAGGTTCTTCGCGAAGCGGAGCATCAGGGCGAGGCACAGCTGATCTCGGTCGACATCGAGTTCTTGTGAGTAGCGAGGCGGGCTACGGCCCGTGGCAATAGCGTTTTCCAGCAGCCTGCTAGGCCTGAGAGGATCGCCTGATGGTTCAATTCCGCCGCGAGCGTTTGGGTGATCAGCTTCGGGTCGAGCTCGCCGATCTCATCCAGCGGGAGATTCGGGACCCCCGCGTCGGCTTCGTGACGGTTACCGAGGTGCGGATGTCGCCGGATTTGAAGTACGCGCGGGCGTACGTGAGCATCCTCGGTGACGAAGAGCAGACCGCGGAATCGTTCGACGCACTGCAGCGGGCCGGCGGCTTTCTAAGGTCGCAGATCGGCCGCCGTCTCAGGCTCCGCCACGTGCCGGAGCTGCGTTTCGTTCTCGACGAGACGCTCGATACGAGCGCGCGCATCGACTCGTTGCTCGAGGAGGCGCGCGGTAAGAGCGAACCCGGCGAGGATAACGATGGATAAGATCATCGAGGTGTTGCAGCAGCGCGACGCCTTCGTCATCGTCGGCCACCGCGACCCGGATGGCGACTCGCTAGGGTCGTCGCTGGCCCTGGGGCTCGCCCTCGAGCAGATGGGCAAGCGCACCGCGGTGATCTCTGCCGATCCGTTGTTCGCTGCCTATCGCCGGCTACCCGACAGCGATCGGATCAGGGTGGTTTCCACGGCGCCGGATGGATTTCCGGTCGCCGTCTTCATCGAGTGCAACGCGATGGAGCGCAGCGGCATCGGCGGTTTCGACGGCCGGTTGATCGTCAACATCGACCACCACGCCAACAACCCGCACTTCGGCGACGTTAACTGGGTCGATCCGTCGATCGCCGCCGTCGGGGTGATGGTCTATCGGCTCCTGGTCGAGCTCGGCGTCGACATCACACCGGCGATCGCCACCCATCTCTACGTCGCGATCCTCACGGACACAGGATCGTTTCGCTATTCGAACACCGACGCCGAGGCTTTTCGAGTCTCGGGCGAGCTCGTCAGGCTCGGCGTCGAGCCGGCGACGGTGGCCGAGGCGATCTACGAAAACGTTCCGGCAGACAAAGTCCGCTTGCTCGCCGCCGGCCTCGGCAGCCTGCGGATGGAAGCCGGCGGCCGTGTCGCCTCGATGGTGCTGGATAGCGCCACCCTCGAAGCCAGCCCCGGCAAACCCGACACCGAAGGCATCGTCAACCACGGCAAGGCGATCGACGGCGTCTCGGTCTCGCTGTTGTTCAAAGAGGTCGAGGTTGGGCACTATCGCATCAGCTTGCGTTCCGACGAATCCGTCGACGTCGCCGCGATCGCCGGGACGTTTGGTGGAGGCGGCCACCCGCGTGCTGCCGGATGCATGGTGGCGGGCGACCTGACGCACGCCCGCCGCGAGATTCTCGGCGCGGTGCGTCGTGCGCTCGGCATCGCCGAGGGGGACGCGTGAGCAACGCCGGCCTGCATATCTCAATGCCCTCCGCGCCCGCAGCAGGAGGGCGTTGAGATATGCAGGCCAGAGCGCTCCGACCGACCGGTTTATTGGTGATCGACAAGCCGTCCGGGTCGACCTCCCACGACGTCGTCGAGCGGGTCCGCCGGATTCTCGGGTGCAAGGCAGGTCATGCAGGCACCCTCGATCCACAGGCTACGGGAGTGCTCCTGGTCTGCCTGGGAGCTGCCACCCGGTTGGCGCGTTTCCTCCAGGGGCACGACAAGGTGTATGAGGGGATCGTCAAGCTGGGCTGGGCCACCGATACGTACGACGGCGAAGGGGAGTCGCTCGCCGATCCGGTGACGCCACCCCCTCTGGACCGCGAGCAGGTGCAGGATGTCTTGGATTCGTTCGTCGGTGCGCTCGAGCAGACACCACCGGCCTATTCCGCAAAGAAGGTCCGCGGCCAACCGGCCTACCGCAGGGCGCGGCGCGGCGAGGACGTGCAGCCGAAGCCGGTAACCGTCGAGATCCACTCAGCGGAGCTTCTCGAACTGACCGCGGACACCATCCAGATCAGGATTCATTGCGGTGCCGGGACGTACGTCCGGACGCTGGCCCGCGATCTGGGGGAGGCCTTGGGTTGCCCAGCCCACCTCGCCGGGCTGCGGCGCACACGCAGCGGCTCGTTCTCGCTCCGGCACGCAGTGTCCTGGGAAGAGATCGAAGAAACCACGCCCCACGCCCTCGAGGAGTGGATCTTGCCGACCGTCGACATGGTTCCCGACTGGCCCGTCGCGGTGGTCGGCGAAGAAGGCGCCGATGCCACTGCCAACGGCCGCATCCTGGAGGCGGG
>JADFNY010000207.1 GCA_022563115.1 Acidobacteriota bacterium
TGGACGGAGGCTGGCAAGAAAGGACGCCACGATCACCGCGGCCAGCGCCAGGAAGGTGCCAAACGGCAGCGCGTAGTCCCACTCGCGCCCCTTGATCTTCATGAGGCTGACGCCGACGACCGATCCGAACAACGATCCGAGAAAGATCGTCAGCAACGCCCCCTGCCAGCCGACGAACCCCCCGATCATGGCGATCATCTTCACGTCGCCCATGCCCATCCCCTGCAGGCCACGCAGCTTCAGGTAGAGCCACGCCGTCAGGTACAGCAGCCCGCCCCCGACAACGATGCCGATCGCCGAATCGATCCAGGCGACGCGCGGGTCGACGAACGAGAGGGCGAACCCGATGGCCGTGCCCGGCAAGGTGATGACGTTGGGCAGAAGCTTGAAGTCGTAGTCGACCAACGCCAGCAACAGCATGGCGCAGCCGAAGATCATGCTCGAGAGCGTGCTCCATGAAATGCCCCACCGATAAACGACGGCGCCAAACAGAACGGCGACGGCCAGTTCGACGAGCGGGTAGCGAATCGAGATCCGCTCGCGGCAGTCACCGCAGCGACCACCCAGCATGATCCACGAGATCACCGGGATGTTTCGGTACCACGGGATCAAGCTTTCGCACTTCGGACAGAACGAGCGCGGCTTCGAGATACTGACCCCGCGCGGCAGCCGGTAGATCACGGCGTTGAGAAACGACCCGATGATCAGACCGAAGATGACACCGAACGACGCGATCCAGGCGCGCGGCGCGAGCTCGAAAAACTCGGCCAGGGTCGGAGGCTCGGCCTGGGCCAGCAGGCTCGCGACCATCACCGCGAGTTGCGTGCCTGCCCAGCGGCGGGATCGGTGATGGTTCCGGTGCTCGGATCGTAGATGAAGGGGTCGCCGAGGTAGTTGATCGGCCGGCCTTCGTCGTCGGCAAATATGTCGTCGAGCATCCCCAAACGAACGAGCAATGCCAGCGAATCCGGCGACCGTCCCTGCGCCGCTTCGAAGCGCTCGATGGCGCCCTCTATCTCGCCGACGGCGTAGCGCGAGTAAAGGTCCGGGATTCGCTGCGCCGCGATCGCCGCGGATATCTCGTCGCCGGCCGCCTCGGCCTCCTCGAGGATCTCTTCCCACATCACGACGGCGGTCCTCAGGTCGCCCTGTTCGGCCAGCATGTGGGCCCGCAACCGCGCCACCCAGGACGGTGCGTCGGCGTGCTCGGAGGCCATCGCGAAGTAGCGCTCGGCGGCGGGGTAGTCGTGCAGTTGCATGTAGCTGTACCAACCGGCGTCCCACGGCAGAATCCAGCTATCGGGGTTGCGCTCGATGCCGCGGTCGAGCAACTCGAGCGCCATCGCAGGATCGGCCATGTCGGACGCCATCCACAGCGCTCCGGTCATGTACGACTCGATGAACTGCGGATCGAGGTCGCTGATCGTGTTGTAGATGTGCTGCAGGTAGATGCGTCCCTCGGGCGTGCGCCGGTGACCGTAGTACTGGATGCTCCACAGATAGATGGCGTCGGCGAGTATGATCCGAAAGCCGAGGCTTGCCGCCGCCAGGTAACGGCCGTTGGGCAACAGCAGGAGCGGATACGCCTCGGGCCAGGTGTTGCGCACTTGATCGGTGGCCCGCTGGGCGCCGATCCACACCGCCATGCAGCCGGCGATCGCCAGCCACAGGGCGAGCACCGAAGCGCCGCCCCGCTGACCCCTCGAGCGCCGGCTCATTTCAGATCCCGCTGCCGGAAGATCAGCACGGCGAGCGTCAGCATCGCGGCGGTGTAGGCGGCCGTGTAGACGAAGGCGTTGAGGTAGTACGACGCCACCACCGGGAGGTCGTGAACCACCTGGGCGCGGATATTGAATGTCTCGAGGTCGGGCAAGAGGTAGTAGATCAGGCCGATCACGGTCCCCGCGGTGGCGCTCGGGATCCGCTCGATCAACCCGGTCAGCCCCCAGGTCAGGTGGCCGACGGCCCACACCCCGGCGGTGAGGATCGCCGCCTCGATGGGGGGCGCGAACGAGGAGAACACGATCGCCACCGCCGTCACGATCGACACCTCGAACACGCTCAACATCAGCGCCCCGACCAGGTGGAGCGGCAACACCCCGCCCTTCCACCACACCAGCCCGAGGTAGAAGATCGACATCAGCGTGATCGCCACGATCAGCACCGCCATGAGCCCGAGGTACTTGCCGACGATGAACAGCCAGCGCGGCACCGGCTTGGCCAGCACCGCGTAGATCGTTCGCATCTCGACCTCTTTGTAGACCAGGTTGATGCCGACGAAGATGGCGATCAGGGTGGCGAAGAAAGCCTCCGCCGCCAGGCCGACGTCGGTGACGATCTTCAGCTCGGACCCGACCGTCAGCCACGAGAGGATCGTCGAGGACGCCATCATCAGGATGGCGAACAGGAAGAAGACCGCCAGGATGCGGTCGCGCACCGCCTCCTTGAAGGTATTCAGCGCGATCGCGTAGGCGGCGTCGATCATGTCGATCATGAGGTCTCACCCGCGGTGGTCGGGTCGGCGGCGCCGATCATGACGTGTCACCCGCGCTGGTCTCGGGAGCATCGTCTTCACCTTCCGCCTGCACGGCGGCGACGAAGTACTCTTCCAGCGTCACCCGGTGGGGCCCTACGCGGTACACCCTGCCGCCGGCCTGACGGACCGCGTCGACCCAGCGGTCGACCTCGGGTTCGTCGGAAAGCCTGTAGAAACTCAGACCGCCCTGCACGGCGTGTCGTTGATACCCGGTCAGGGCGTCGGCGTCGAGCCCCTCGCAGGCGACCTCCCAGTACTCGATCCGCTCGCCGAGAAGATCGTCGAGCGGCGCCTCCATCTGCAAACGGCCGTCGACCAGCAGGCACACGCGATCGCAGAGCGCCTCGGCGTCGGAGAGGATGTGGCTCGAGAAGAACACGGTCGCGCCGCGTTCCTTGACCGACTCGATCATCCGCTTGACCTCGCGCCGGCCGATCGGATCGAGGCCGCTCATCGGCTCGTCGAGGATGACCAGGTCCGGGTCGTTGATCAGCGCCTGGGCAACGCCGAGGCGCTGCAGCATTCCCTTGGAATACTGGCCGATGAGCTTCTCGCCGTCGTCGGGGAGCCCGACGAGGCCGAGGAGGTCGTCGCATTTCTTGCGCAGCGCCGCGCCGCGCATGCCGAACAGGCGGCCGAAATACTCGAGCAGCTCGCGACCCTTGAGATGCGGGTAGAAGTACGGGCGCTCGGGCAGGTAGCCGAGGCGACGGCGTGCCGCCAACGTCGGGCCGCTCTCGCCGAACAGCTCGACCTCTCCGGCATCCGGATGCAGGAGGCCCAACAGGCACTTGATCGAGGTCGTCTTCCCCGCCCCGTTGGGACCCAGGAAGCCGTAGATCTCGCCCTGCTCGACCGCCAGGGACACGCCCTTGAGGATCTGCTTCTTGCGCAGCCAGAAGCCGAACGGAAGCGACTTCTCGACGTTGTGGAATCTCAGGATCGACATGCCAGCGTGATGATAATCAAGGGTAAGCCTGGCTTCCATGCCCGGCGACGAAGACTTGTCTGCCAGGTACAGGTAAGCAAGGGATATGCCAACCTTTCCAACGGCTCCTGGTAGACGTTGCCCGTCTACCAAACTTCCTGGTACATAGATTCAAGCATTATTGATTAGCATTGAACAGCAAACGACCGGATTCGATTACGCCAAGCGCACGCCGTACGGGGGACGCAGCAGGCGCTAGGTGCCACGATCTGGCACCCGATGGACACTTATGGTCGCTTGGCGAGCGCCGGACGCGAAGCATGACCGGAAACGGAGGAACAGCGGGCCTGGTCTCACGTGATGGAGAACATTCTGGACAAGCTGTAGTGTGCCAGCTCAAGCCCTGTCTCATACAGGGCAGCAGCAGCCCTGCAGCTACAGAAGTTTAAGGAGCGGCAGATGTTTTCCCTAGTCTCGAGCGTCGTCCAGGTCGCCGTGACTGCCGCAGGAGCGTGGAAGTTGGGTCACCTCCTCGTGGGTTCCCGATGGCGTTTTCCCCACCCCGCCCTGCAGCTCGCCGCCGAAACGGCGATCGGGTTGCTGATCGTCTCCCATCTCGTCTTTGCCTCGGCTCTACTGGGTTGGGCCACCCCATTGACGTTCTACGCGCTGTTGGGCGCTCTCGGCCTGCTCACCTTGGCGCACCTCGGCAACGTAGGCTGGGCCGATCTCCGACGAGGATTCGCCGAGTCGATGCCGCAAGGAGCCATCCCGCGGCTCCTTACCGGTGGCTGCGTGGCTTTCGGGACCTGGATCATTCTGCTCGCACAGCTGCCGCCGATCGGCTTCGACTCGCTGGTCTATCACCTCGAGGTCCCGCGGCAGATCCTGCGGCAGGGTGGACAGGCTTTCTTTCCAGACAACATCTACGCCTATTTTCCGCAGCTCGGTGAGATGCTCTTCCTCTACGGCTTGGGAATTGCGGGCGACCCGGCCGCCAGGCTCTTCCACGCGCTGTTCGGGGTCTTGCTTTGCCTGGCGATCTTCGGTTTCTCGAGGAAGTATCTCTCAAACCGCTGGGCGTTCCTGGCGGCCATGCTGTTCGTGACGGTGCCATCGGTGGTCCAGACGCTGCCTTTTGCCTACGTTGACCTGCCGTTCGCACTCTACGTCTTTCTCGCCCTCGTCGGCTTGCTGGAGTACCTCCACAGCCGATCGCTCGTCTGGTTATTCGTCGCCGGGATCATGGCGGGAGGGGCCTGGGCGACCAAATACACCGGGATGCAGGTCGTCTTTCTGCTCATGCTGGTCATCCTCGTCGAGCACCTTTTCGCTCGCCGAAAAGAGGTGCCCGTTGCCGTTATCGTGATCCCCGCCGTCGCCTTCTTGATTTTTTCCCCGTACCTGGTGCGCACCTGGGTTGCTACGGGGTGGCCGCTCTTTCCCTTTCAGCTCGCGAATCTTCCGTTGAACCCGGAGATGAACTGGGACGCGGAGCGAAGCGGCCTGTACATGGATTTCCTCAGCTTCTACGGTGCAACCGGTGACGCCTACAGCGTTACCGACAGGCTTCTCGCGCCCTTGCTGGTTTTCGTCAACGCCCGCTTTTGGAAGGTCGAGGCCTATGACGGTATGATCGGACCGGTGTTCCTGCTCATTCCCCTGCTGCTGTTTCGAGCCTCCAAACCCCGGGACGTCAAGCTCATCGTCCTGTTCAGCCTGTCGTACCTCTACTACTGGGCTTCCACCACGCTGCAGGTACGATTCCTGTTTCCCGTGCTGCCGATGCTGGCCTTTCTGTTGGCCTTCGCGCTGTCTCAGCTGTCTCGGTGGAGAGCCAAACTGCTGACCGGGTTCGTGATCGTGCTCATGCTGGCGAGCCTGGCCTTAGGAGTGAGGGAGAACTTGACGGCACGCCCGTGGAACTCGAGCGAGCGTCCATGGTCGTTTTGGACCGGTGTTGAAACACGCGCGGAGTTTTGGAGACGCCGCATCCAGATTTACCCCATGTATGAGGAGGCCAATCGGCTGCTGGGGCCGGACGATATCGTCTATCTGGTCGATATGAGACACATCGGCTACCTGCTCGAGTGTCGGTGGCGAGCTGACTTCATCTTTCAGCGCTGGAACTTGATCCGGCTCCTGGACTCATCGACTACGGCGCCGGAACTCGCCCAGAAACTTCTCGATCAGGGAATCACCCATCTGATGATCGACGAGTTATTGACCCTGGCGCCCGAGGCCCTGGATCCCGATCAGAGGCGACTCCTGATGGAGTTTCTCAACACGCGAGCGGAGCTACTCGCCCGCAACGCCGGGGGATGGCCCGCGTCTCTCTGGAAGATCGTCGGGCCGTGAACTGCGGCGCAAAGCACAACATCCCGGTACGACAGAGAACATGACATCGAACTCCATCAAGTGGATCATCCCGCTCCTGGTTTGGGTGCTGGCTGCTATCTATGTGGGCGCTGGAATCGACCAGGGATGGGTACCGCACGACGAAGGGAGCCTGGCGCAGAGTGCGGAGCGCGTCCTCGCAGGAGAGCTTCCTCACCGGGATTTCGACGAGATCTACACCGGTGGGCTCAGCTATCTCAACGCTCTCACCTTTCGGTTCCTGGGCACCAACCTGATATCGCTGCGCGTCGTCCTTTTCGCGTTCTTCCTGGCTTGGGTGCCGGCCCTCTACTACATCGCGTCGCGCTTTGTCGCACCGCTCACCGCCGGGGCTGCCTCCCTCCTCGGCGTCGTATGGAGCGTGCCCAACTATTCGGCTGCCATGCCTTCCTGGTACAACCTGTTCTTCGCCGTTTTTGGCACCGCGGCCCTGCTCCGCTATCTCGAAACCGAACGTGCCCGTTGGCTCGGGCTCGCCGGAGCGTGCGCCGGGCTCTCCTGCCTCGCCAAGGTCGCCGGGCTGTACTACGTCGCCGCGGTCCTGCTCTTTCTGGTGTTCCGCGAGCAGTACATCTCTCGGGCCAGCCAAGAGACGACGCCGAAACCGGGGCAAGCATACGGCCGCTTCGTGCAGCTGGCCCTGCTGCTCTTCGTGTTGGTGCTGTTCACGTTGTCGTATAGCGGCGCGGGAACGCTGGGGATCGTTCACTTCATGCTTCCCGGGACCGCTCTTGTCGTGCTGTTCTTCTGGAATGAGCGGACCCAGCCGCAGGTAGCAAGTTGGACGCGATTCGCGACGCTGGGCCGGTTGGTGGCGCCTTTCGCGCTGGGGCTCGCTTTTCCGCTGATGTTTTTCCTGATCCCGTACGTCGCCTCCGGCTCGCTTTCCGCCCTCTTCAACGGCGTGTTCGTCATGCCGTTGAGGCGCCTGAGCTTCGCTGCCATCGGCCCCCCGGGCCTCTTCGCATCGGTGTTTTCGGTGC
>JADFNY010000208.1 GCA_022563115.1 Acidobacteriota bacterium
GTGGGGAGGCAAGAAGCGTCGCGTCGCGCTCTGCCGCCTTTTGCTGCAGACGCCCGACCTGCTGCTGCTCGACGAGCCCACCAACCACCTCGACGCCGAGTCGGTCGCCTGGCTCGACCGCTACCTGCACGACTACCCCGGCTCGGTGGTCGCCATCACCCACGATCGTTACTTTCTCGACAACGTCGCCGGTTGGATCCTCGAGCTCGACCGCGGCGCCGGAATACCGTGGGAGGGCAACTATTCGTCGTGGTTGGAGCAAAAAGAGCAGCGTCTCGCCCAGGAGGGCAGAGCTGACGACAAGCACCGGCGCACCCTCAAGCGCGAGCTCGAGTGGGTGCGCATGGCGCCGCGCGCCCGGCAGGCGAAGGGCAAGGCGCGCCTCAACGCCTACGAACAGCTGCTGCAGGAAAACACCGAACGGCTGCCCGAGAGCGTCGAGATCTACATCCCGCCGGGGCCGCGGCTCGGCGACATCGTCATCGAGGTCAAGAACCTGTCGAAGGGCTTCGGTGACCGCCTGCTGATCGACGACCTCTCGTTCAGTCTGCCGCCCGCCGGCATCGTCGGCGTCGTCGGCCCCAACGGCGCCGGCAAAACGACGCTGTTCCGCATGATCACCGGCCAGGAAGAGGCCGACTCCGGCACGCTGCGACTCGGCGAGACCGTCAAGCTCGCCTACGTCGATCAGTCGCGCGACGACCTGAATCCGGACGACAACGTCTGGGAGGCGATCTCCGAGGGCAGCGAGCTCGTTACGCTCGGTAACCGCACGATCAACTCACGCGCCTACGTCTCCTCGTTCAACTTCCGGGGCGCCGACCAGCAAAAAAAGGTCGGCATGCTGTCGGGCGGCGAGCGCAACCGCGTGCACCTGGCGCGCACGCTCAAGGCCGGCGCCAACGTGTTGCTGCTCGACGAACCAACCAACAACCTCGACGTCGACACGCTGCGCGCCCTCGAAGAAGCGATGCTGGGGTTCGCCGGCTGCGCCGTCATCATCAGCCACGACCGCTGGTTCCTCGACCGCATCGCCACCCACATCCTCGCCTTCGAGGGCGACAGCCACGTCGAGTGGTTCGCCGGCAACTACGCCGACTACGAGGCCGATTACAAGCGCCGCAAGGGCCACGACGCCGACCGGCCGCACCGCATCAAGTACCGGAAGCTGACGAAGGACTGACGCGCGCTCATCTGCCCCCACGGCGGCCATGCCGACACCCCCCGGGAGCTCTTCAGCACCCTGCGATATAGGATGGGCGCCATGCTCCCGACCACGATCGACGGCGTCATCGAAGAGCTTGACCGCACGATTGCGACGGCGCGCCGGGATGAGAGCCGCCTCGGGTATTTCCCGGCGCTGTACCGCAAGGTCACCGCGAGCGTACAACAGGGCATCGCCGACGGTCGTTTCGAAGACGGCGATCGCATGGAGCCCGAGGCTGGGGCACGCGGCGCAGCTCGGCTCGTCCGTGCGACCACATTGCCAACACCACCGCGGCGTCAGCGGTCGATGCGCTGCCGCAGCTAGCCGTAGATGAACTTCTCCGACTCGGCGCGACCTTCAGCAATCGTCACGTAGCGTGCTCCCTGCAGGCAGTTCAGCCCGGCGACGAGCACGTCGAGGCCTTCCTGGCCGCGGCGACTTCCAAAGGCACGCAGCGCGCCCAGCGTTTGATCGCCGACGCCGCCGTCGACGTCGATGTCGGCGTAGTGGGCGCCCCGATCGTCATCCCCCAGTTCGTCGCCCCGCCGGGATCGGCCGGGGTCATTCACGAAGCCGCCTTCGAGGCGGAGAGTGTGCGCGACAGCCTTTTCTAACGGGGTCATGGGGCGTCGTCAGCCGACACAGCGATGGCATTACGACCACAGTGCTGGCATAATGCCAGCATGCCTGTCCAGATCACCATTCGCAACGTCCCGAAGAAGGTACGGGACGAGCTCGCGTCGCGCGCCGCGCTCGAAGGAAAGTCGATGCAGGAGTTCCTGCGTATCGAGCTCGAACGGCTCGCCCGACGGCCGCCGATTACACGATGGCTCGGCCAAGTGCGCGATCGGAAGCGCGCCGCTGGGACACGTGTCGCCCCCGAAGCGATCCTCGCCGAAAAGGACGCGGATCGCCGCTGATGCCGGTCATCGACGCCTCGCTTCTGGTGGCGGCGACGACCGACGCGGGCGCGGAGGGAATCTGGGCCGAGGAGATCGTCGCCGCCGGGAACCTCGTCGCCCCACACCTCGTGCTGGTGGAAACCGCGAATATCCTGCGTCGCCTCGAGGCCGCCGGACACCTCACGAAGCTCGAAGCGACGGCGGCGCACCGAGATGTGCTGCGTCTCGATCTCGAGCTCGTCCCCTACGAACCGGTGGCGGACCGGGTGTGGGAGTTGCGCGCCAACTTGACGAGCTACGACGCCTGGTACGTCGCCCTCGCGGAAGCCCTCGATCTTCCGTTGGCGACGCTCGACGCACGGATGTCGCGAGCGCCGGGCCCGGAGTGCGAGTTTCTGGTCCCGACGGGCTGAGGTAACTTGCGACTCCTCCCGGTTCGGCCGTGCTGCTACCGGCCACCGGTGTTTACCGGCAGCAGTCCGCGCTCCTGCAGCATGCGGTTGAACGCCGGCAGGTCGTTTTCCAGCAGCGCTTGGAGCTCCGCATGGGCGGTTTCGAGGCGCTCCTTGAGCACGGCATAGACCTCGCGCTGCTGGTCGTTGGGGGGGAAATCAGCCGTCGCCACCGTGCCGGCCAGGTAGGTGAGGCGGCCGAGTGCCTTCACCGGCCAACGCACCCCATCCTGCCCGGTGCCGGTGGTCCACAATTGCATGAGTCGCTCCTCGACCGCGATGAGTGTCCCGTCGAGCTCACCCGAGGCGCCGACCATCTCCGTCTCACCGCGGTTTTCCAGCACCTCGTTGAGACCATCGAGCTGGTGGCGGATCCACTCGATCTCGTTGACGACCGTGGCCGCCGCATCGGCGTCCGCCTGCATCTGGCGCACCAACGCGACCTGCTCGGCGATGTCCGCCTCGGTGCCCTCCGAGTTCGGATCCTTCCGCACGGTGAGCTGCAGGCGCTGCTCGCGCCCGTCGACCTCGAGAACCACCGTGTAGGTCCCGGGGGGCTCAAGGATCGTGATCTGGCCGCCGCCGGAACGCCAGCCGTCGTCGCCGAGGTCGACCCAGTCGGCGTACGGCGGCTTGGTGCGCAACCGTACCTCCGTGCTGGGCTCCGAACGAAAGTTCCACCAGATCCGATTGATGCCGACGTCGGCCGTGCCCTCCAGCGTGCGGATCGTTTCGCCCGCTTCGTTCTCGATGCGCACGGTAACGTCGCCGGCGGGCGCCGATCCCAACCAGTAGTTGATCGCCGCGCCGTTGGGCGGGTTGTCGCCGTCGCTGGGGTCGTTGGGCATCGACATCGGCGAGGTCCTGCGGTGGAAGCGGTAGGCGTCGCGCGGCGCGAACAGATGCGCCGCCGAGCCTCGCACCTCGTCGGTGAGTTGCTGCAGCGGCGTGATGTCGTCGAGGATCCAGAAACCGCGGCCGTAGGTGCCGACCACCAGGTCGTTGAAATGCTCCTGAATCACCAGCCCGTATACCGGGGTGGCGGGCAGATTGGTGTTGAGAGACTCCCAGTTGGCACCGTCGTCGAACGAAACGTACAGGGCGTTTTCTGTGCCCAGGTACAGCAAGCCGGGGCGAACCGGGTCTTCGCGGATGTCGCGGGCGTAGCTCATCGGACTATCGGCGATGCCGTTGACGATCTTGGTCCAGGTAGCACCGTAGTCGTCGGTCTTGTAGACGTGGGGCTCGAAGTCGCCCTGCTGGTGGTGCTCGATGGCGACGTACGCTTTGCCGGCATCCCACTTCGAGGCGTCGATGCCGCGCACCACGCCGTCCGGGGGCAGATCCGGCATGTTTGCCGTCACGTCGGTCCAGGTGTCGCCGTTGTCGCGGCTGACATGCACCAGGCCGTCGTTCGAGCCGGCCCACAACACCCCTTGTTGCGCCGGCGACTCATCGAAGGCGTAGATCACGCAGCAATACTCGACGCCGATGTTGTCGGGCGTCAGGCCGCCCGAGATGCCCTGCTTGCTCTCGTCGTCGGTGGTGAGGTCGGGGCTGATCACCTCCCAGCTCTGGCCACGATCGGTGGTGCGATGCACGTGCTGGCTGGTGACATAGATCGTTTCGTTGTCGTGCGGCGAGATCAACAGCGGGAAGGTCCACTGAAAACGGTATTCGAGGCCGCCGGCCGGCCACCCACCGGTGTTCTCGGGCCACACCTCTACCTGGCGGAACTGGCCGGTGCGCTCGTCGTAGCGCACCACGATGCCGCCGCGCGCCCCGGAACCCGAAGCGCTCGACCAGATGATGTTCGGATCGGAGGGATCGGGTGTGGCGAAGCCGCTCTCGCCGCCGCCCACCGAGTGCCACATACCGCGGGGAATGAAGCTGCCGCCGAAGCCACCGGTGAGGCTGTTGCTCGGGCCGCGGCTGCTGGGTCCGTCCTGCCGGTTGCCCATCACGTAGTAAGGAATGCTGGTATCGGCGGTGACGTGATACATCTGCGCGATCGGCAACTGCACCCGAAACCAGGTGTCGCCGCGGTTCTCGGAAATGGCCACGCCGCCGTCGTTGCCGACGATCATGCGGTCGCCGTTGGTCGGGTCGATCCACATGTCGTGGTTGTCGCCGCCCGGACGCTGTCGCCCGCCCAGCGAAACGCTGGTCAGGCCGCCGTCCGTCGACTTGACGAACGCGGCGGTCAGGAAATACGCCTCGTCGCGATCGTCGGGAGCGACCTCGCAGTTGTTGTAGTAGGCGGTGCGGCCACCGAGGTTTTGGTTGTAGTTGACCACCCGCCAGCTGTCGCCGCCGTCGTCGGAGCGCCACAGCTCCCCGTTCTCGGTCTCCTGGCCGTGCCAAGGGACGCCGTCGCCGGTCTCGATCAGCGCATAGATGCGGTCGGAGTCGATCGGCGTCATGCACACGTCGACCTTGCCGACCGGCAGGGTGGGCAGTCCGTTGTCTTCCAGCTTGGTCCAGGTGTCGCCGCCGTCGCGCGACATGAACAGGCCGCTGCCCGGCCCGCCGCTCTCGCGCCCCCACGTATGGACGACGATCTGCCACATGCCGGCGAACAGGATACGCGGGTTGTTCGGATCCATCACCAGGCTCGAGGCACCGGTGTCGCGATCGACGAACAGCACGTGCTCCCAGGTCTCGCCACCGTCGGTGGTGCGAAAGATGCCGCGCTCTTGCTGCGGCCCGTGGGCGTGTCCTAGCGCGGCAATGTACACGATGTCCGGGTTGGTCGGGTGGATGACGATCGCCGCCGTCCGCGTCGGCACGCCCTGCCCCATGTGGCGCCAGTTCTTGCCGCCGTCGGTGGACTTGTACCAGCCGGTACCGACCGACACGTTGGAGCGGATATGGGGCTCACCGGTTCCGGCCCAGATGATCTGCGGGTCCGAAGGCGCGACTTCCAGAGCACCGATGGCGTGATCGATCTGCTGGTCGAAGATCGGCTCCCAGAAAAGGCCGCCGTCGACGGTTTTCCAGATGCCGCCGGAGGCGGCGCCTACGTAGTAGGTGTGCGGATCGCCGGCGATCCCGGCGACCGCGGAGATGCGGTTGCCGACCGGACCGATGTGCCGGTAGCGGAGCTGCTGGTAGATATCCTGCGCCTGCGCCGCGGTGGACGCAGCGGCTGCGCCAGCTGACACGGCGGTCGCACCAGCGGACGCGGCGGACACGCCAATGGACGTGGCGGTCGCCCCGGTGCCGGGCGCGGCGCGGGCGACAGAAAGGCCGCAGAAAAGTAAGGACGCTACCAAGGCGGTAACGCGGAACATCAAGGTTCGGCGGGGCATCGACATGGCGACAACTCCGGGATCGGCGTCGCCGGCCGGCCGAGCCGCCGGCCGACGACAGCTTGCGCAGGAAACGCCGCCATTGTGATGCCTGGTACCGATCGCCTCAAGGAAACGGGGACCAGCAACAGGGAGGTTTCTCACATAATACGTGTCCACGTATTCCGTGCTATTATAGCCATCGCGACCCAGAGGAACCATGAACCTGACTTTGTCGATCGACGACCGTCTATTAGAAGAAGCCAGGGAGGTGGCTCGTTCCATGGGCAAGAGCGTCAACCAGATCGTGCGCGAGCACCTCGAGCAGCTCACCTCGAGGGATGAGGCCGTGCGCGACATCGACGAGATGCGCACTCTCTCGGAGCAGGGCGAAGGAAGATCGCGAGGTTGGAAGTTTGACCGCGAAGAGATCCACGAGCGTTCGTAGCTTTTTCGATACGAACGTCCTGATCTACACCGACGACCACGACGATCCCGCCAAACGCGAGGGCGCCCTGGAGCTGCTCGCACGGGCACGCCGCGACGGCACCGGCGTGCTTTCGACCCAGATACTGCAGGAGTACTTCGCCGTCGCAACACGCAAGCTCGGGGTCAGCGCGAGCATTGCGCGCCGCAAGGTCGAGCTCTTCTCGCGCTTCAACCTCGTGCTTGTCGACCTACCGGATATCCTCGCGGCCACCGACCTGTACATCGTCCATGGCGCCTCGTTCTGGGACGGCCTCGTGGTCGCGGCCGCCAAGCGCTCCGGCTGTCGCATCCTTTATAGCGAAGATCTTCAGGCGGGCCGCTCGTTCGAGGGCATCGAGATCGTCAATCCGTTCGCCTGACCCAGGGCTACGCTCACGACTATGATCCTCGAAGCACGGTCGCGGAGTTGAACCGTCTCGGCCTGTGCGGTCGCTCGAGGCCCACGCGGAGAGCGCCGGGCGCCGAAGCCCTCTTCCATGCCAACCTCCAGAACGTGCCATAAA
>JADFNY010000209.1 GCA_022563115.1 Acidobacteriota bacterium
CCCTTCGTCGCCAGGGCGCGGAGAAGAGCGTGGATACAAGACGCGCGCCGGGAGGGCGCCGGAGGCGTACTTGACAGTACGTCGAGGAGCCCGACCAAGCGCAACGCCGTAGACGCGCGCTTCTCCGCGCCCGCAGCAGGAGGGCGTTGAGATATGCCGGCTAGCTCACGAGCGCGGTCGCGACGTGCTGACAAGCCGAGTCTCCGCGAGCGAGTTCGTGCGATGCTCGGCTATGACGCGCTGTGGACGGCGCTCGCGCTGGTCGCCATCGTCGTCATCACGGCGCCCCAGATACGCTTCTCGGAGCCCGACTACGAGCCGGGTGACATTGCTTAGACCGAGGTAACGGCGCCCATCGATCTTACGGTCGCCGATCCCCTATCCACCGAAAGGCGCCTGACAGCGGCCGACCAGAGCGTCCCCAACGTCTACGACTACACGCCGCTGGCACACGAGTACGGCAAGGGCATCATCCAGAGGTTGTTCACCTGGGGGCGGGCGAACCTCGTCGACGCAGGGATCGTCTGGGACGATCTCGACGCCGAAGCTCGCTCTGATCTCGGGCAAGACGCCATGGCCGCGGTCGGGCATCCGCTGCCCGGGGAGCTCATCGGCGCGCTGGCGGTGGAAGACGGCGGCTTCTCCGTGGCTACCGAGCTCGCCGTCGCCGGCACGCTGATCTCGTTCTCCGGGAACAGCTTGATCGGCACGATCGAGCCAACGAGGCTCGGCGCCCCGGTCGCGATCAACGTGCGTGATATCACGACCCAGGGGGAAAGCCGCCTGCCCGACACCAGCTCCGTCTTGAACATGGGTGACGCCCGGGCGCAGCTGCAGCTGGCGTTGACCGAAAGACTCGAGCTCTCGGAGAGTGCCGAGGCGACCCTGTCGGAGCTCGTCGCCGGACTGTTGTCCGCGAACCTCACCTACAGCAGCAACGCCACCCGGCAGCGGCGCCGCGAGGCGACCAACGCGGTCGAGCCGGTCTTCTACGAGCTCAAGCGTGGGCGGGTGTTGCTGCGCCAGGGCGACGAGGTCACGGCGCAGAAGATTCTCGAGCTCGAGGCGTTGCGGCAACAATACCGCAGCGATCGGTCGCTGCGGTCGCTCGCCGGCATGGTCCTGTTGATGGCGCTGGCCGTTTTCTCGCTGTGGCGCTACGTGACCCACTACCAGAGACGGGTGCGGTACCAGCGGGTGCAGCGCCTCTACCCGCTCGTGTTGGTCGTCCTCGTCGGCATGGTGGCGTTGGTCAGGGGCTCGTTGTTCCTCGGCGAGGCGATTGCGAACGCCGCCCCGCGGGAGCCGTTCACTTCGGTCGCGAGCTATGAGTACGCCGTACCGTTCGCCTCGGGCGGCATCCTGCTGATGCTGCTGGTCAACGTCCAGGTAGCGTGGGCTTTCTCCGCCGTGTTCGGTGTCGTCGTCGGGGCGATGACGCAGGATTTCGAGATGACGGTGTTCGCGTTGCTGAGCTCGTTCGCGGCGCTCTACGGCATAAGCCAGTACAAGCAGCGCACGGCACTGACCCGCGCCGGGATGATCGTCGGTGGGGTCAACGTCATGGCGGCGCTGGGTCTCGGGTTGCTGGCCATCGAGCCGCTCGGGGCGCTGGCGTTTCAGTCGTTGTGCGCGCTGGCCGGCGGCATCCTGTTCTCGATCGTCGTCACCATCGCGATACCGCCGCTGGAACACATCTTCCAGTCGCTGACCGACATCAAGCTGCTCGAGCTGTCGAACATGAACCTACCGCTGCTCAAGGATCTCGCGGTTTCGGCGCCGGGCACCTACCATCACAGCGTCGTCGTCGGCACGCTGGCCGAAACGGCGGCCGAGGCGATCGGGGTGAACCCGCTGTTCGCCCGCGTGTCGGCCTACTACCACGACATCGGGAAGCTGCGCCAGCCGCAGTACTTCGTCGAGAACCAGAAGGAAGGCAACAACCCGCACGACGACCTATCGCCGAACATGAGCGCGCTTATCCTCGTGAGCCATGTCAAGGACGGCATCGCCTACGCCCAGGAGCACGGCCTGCCGCAGCCGCTCATCGACGCGATCCCACAGCATCACGGAACGCGGCTGATTCGCTTCTTCTACGAGAAGGCCAAGCAGGCGGCCATCGAGGACGGACGCGAGGTCGACGAGAGCGACTTCCGCTACCCGGGACCGAAGCCGCGCAGCAAGGAAACCGCGATTCTGATGCTGGCCGACGGCGTCGAGGCGATTTCGCGGACGTTGAGCGATACCAGCCCGGCCAAGCTGCGGGCCATGATCCGGCGCGCCATCCAGGAGGTCGTCGACGATGACCAGCTCGCGGAGTGCGCCCTGACGCTCGAGGATCTGTCGAAGATCTCCGACGCGTTCCTGAGCGTGCTGGCCGGGATGCACCACCAGAGAATCGAATACCCGGAGTCGACTGAGACGTCGCGCCCCAACCTGAGGGCAACCCTGCAGGATGAGGATAGCGGTTCGCAGTTTTCAGATCAGACCTATCATTGAAGCGACCCGGCTGCGTCGTATCGTGCACCGCGCGCTTCAGGAAACCGGCTCGAGCGCCGATTCCGTCTCTTTCGTGTTCGTCGACGACCGCACGATGAGCGACTACCACGGGCGCTACGTCGACGTGCCGAGACCCACCGATGTGCTCTCTTTCCCGGCGGCGGACCTCGATCCGGGAGGCGAGCGCGATCTCGGCGACGTGGTGATCTGCACCGACCACGCAGCCCGCCAGGCGCGCCCGGCGAACCGCAGCTACACCCTCGAGCTCGAGGTGTTGGCCTTGCACGGCCTACTGCATTTGTTGGGCCATGATCACGAGCGTGACAGCGGTCAGATGCAAGCCCTCGAGCTGCGGCTGCGGCCCGAAATCGTCGGCTACCGAGGTAAGCCATGAGCACCGCCCAACTGCTCGCCATCACCGCTCCCGCCGTGGCGCTGTTGCTCGCCGCCGTCCTCGAGGTCGCGTGGCGCGCCGCGTCGCGTCGCGACGTGCACCGCTGGGCGCAGCGAACGCTCGGTGACGACGCCGACGAAGGCGCCTCCTGGGAACACATCGACGAGACCTTCACCGCGATACGGTTGGCCCAACAGCTTTCGCTCGTCTTCGTGGTCGTGGTGATCTCCACCCTCGGTCCCGGATGGTTCGGCGCCGGCGGCATCGCCAGCCGTTTGGCCTGGGCGGCGGGCCTGGCGCTGGGCGCCTATCTGCTGGTCGACAAGTTGCTCGCCTTCGCGATCGTCGCCTTGCTCGGGCCGATGCGGGTGTTGGAGTCTGGTCGCCCGGTGATCTCGCTGCTGCGCTTCCTGTTCGGCGGGCCTGTGCGCATGCTGAGCCGCTTCCAGCGCGGCAGCTGGGCGCGCTCGGAGCCAAGAGAAGCCGCCCCCGACGAGGGTGACCTCGACGCTTTCATCGACTTGGCGGAAGAATCCGGCCTGCTCTCGGAGCACGACGAAGCCCTGCTGCGTGGGGTCGCCGAGTTCAGCGAGGTTCTCGTTGATCACGTGATGACGCCGCGCGTAGACATCGTCTCGATCACCGAGTCAGCGACGCTGGGCGAGCTCAGCGGTCTGGTCGCTGAGCACAAGCACTCCCGCATACCGGTGGTGCGCGACAACATCGACCAGGTTGCCGGAATCGTCAACATCCGCGAACTGGTGGCGGCGCTCGAGCAGAAGGGAGCGGAGGCGTCGGTGCAGGGCATCGTGCGGCCGGCGATGTTCGTCCCCGAGAGCAAGCGCGTTAGCGCCCTGATGCGCGAGTTCCAAGGGCGCCACGAGCACCTCGCCATCGTCGTCGATGAACACGGCGGCACCGCCGGGCTGGTGACGATCGAAGACCTCCTCGAGGAGATCGTCGGCGAGATCCAGGACGAGGTCGAAGATGCCGAACAGACGCTGGTCAAGCTCCCCGACGGTGCCGTGGTGGCGGAGGGCAAGGCCGAGATCGAGGACGTCGAGGCGATGCTCGACGTCCGCATCGGTGACGACGGGTTCGAGACCGTCGGTGGCATGGCCTTTCTGCACTTCGGCTACGTGCCCAAGCCGGGGGAGTCGTTCGACCACGCCGGCCTGCACGTGGAGGTCCTCGAAGCCGACGAGCGACGCGTGCACCGGGTGCGGATCACCGCGACACAGCGGGCCACTGAATGAGCGAGACTCGGGGCTACCGCGCCGGCACGGTGGCCCTCGTCGGGAGGCCGAACGCCGGCAAGTCAACGCTGTTGAACCGGCTCGTCGGCGCCAAGGTGGCGATCACGTCGAACAAGCCGCAAACGACCAGGCACCGGATCCGCGGCGTGTTGACCCGTCCCAGCGGCCAGGTCGTGTTCGTCGACACGCCGGGTGTTCACCGGCCGCACTACCGCATGAACAAGCGCATGATGAACGCGACCCGCGCGGCGCTGCACGACGTCGATCTCGTCGCCTTGCTGGTCGACGTCACCGAGGACCCTGGGGCCGGCCTACGCTACGCCATCGATCTCGTCGGCAAGGCCGAAGCGCCTGCCTTCCTGCTGCTCAACAAGGTTGATCGCATCGCCAAGCACAGGCTCTTGCCGATGATCGCATCGCTGAGCAAGAAGGGCTCCTGGGCCGAGGTGATTCCCATCTCGGCGCTGAAAGGTGATAATTGCGAGCGCTTTCTCGACGCAGCCCTCAGCTATCTTCCGGAAGCCGCTCCACTTTTTCCCGACGACGCGCTGACCGACAGGTCCGAGCGTTTCTTGACGGCGGAGCTGGTGCGGGAGCAGCTCCTGCGGCGCACGCGTGACGAGTTGCCGTACACGACGGCGGTGGCCGTCGACGAATGGCAGGAGCCCGAGCGGGACGGTGGCACGGTGCGGATTTTCGCGACCATCATGGTCGACGCGGAGTCGCAAAAGCCGATCGTCATCGGGCGCGGGGGCAAGATGATCAAGGCCGTCGGTACCGCGGCGCGCCAGCAAATCGAGGAGATGTTGGGACGTAGGGTCTTTTTGGACCTGCGTGTGAAGGTCCGGTCGGGGTGGCGCGAGGACGCGCCGATCCTGGACCAATTGGAGATCGAGGGCTGATGCCACGACAGCAAATATCGGTGCTGGTCGACCCGCTGCGTAAGTTGCTGCGCCGCGGGGCCACCGGAAACACCGCCAACATGCTGCGTAAGCTGCACGCCGCGGACGTGGCGCGGCTCATCTATTTCCTCAACGATGAGCAACAAGAAACCGTCTTTTCGCTCATGCTGCGCGAGGCGCCGGGGCGGGCCGCCGATCTGGTCTGCGAGCTCGACGTGCCGGTGGCTGTCGGTTTCCTGAGCGATTTGCCCGATGCCGAGGTCGCCAGCATCATCGCTGAGCTCGACCCCGACGATGCTGCCGAGATCATCCCGGCGATGCCCGAGGAGCAGGCCGAGCGCGTCCTCGATCTGATGAAGGACAGCGCCTCGGAGCCCGTCGAGGGACTGCTTTCGTACGAGGAAGAGACCGCCGGTCGCATCATGAGCCCCGAGGTGTTCGCCCTCGAGGAGCATGTCCCGGTGGCCGATGCGATCGCCGCGTTGCGAACGTCGCGGTCCGAAGAGCTCGAGATGGTCTTCTATCTGTACGTCGTCGACGATCGGCGACACCTCGTCGGCGTCTGTTCGCTGCGCGAGCTGCTGCTTGCAGATCCGGCAGAGAATCTCGACGAGGTCATGAACAGCCGGCTGACGTCGGTCAACACCGATGTGCTAACTGGCAAGACGCTCGGCGATCATGAAGAAATCTGGTTTGAAGCATCGGATGGCAACCGTGCACACGGTTGGATCGTGAGGCCACCAGACTTTGATCCCGAGAAAAAATACCCGTTGTTGATGGAAATTCATGGTGGGCCATTCGGCATGTATGTGGGAGCCTTCAATTTTTCTTATCAGGTGTTTGCCGCCAACGGTTTTGTCGTGCTGTATACGAACCCCCGTGGTAGCACGGGGTATGGCGAGGCGTTTTCTCAGGCAATCGATCATGCTTATCCCAGCGTTGACTATCTTGACCTGATGGCAGGTGTCGATATGGTCGTTGCCGAGGGATACATCGATGAAAAGAGAATGTATGTTGGAGGTTGCAGCGGCGGCGGCCTCCTGTCGAGCTGGGTCATTGGTCATACGGATCGATTCGCGGCGGCTGCGGTTCGCTGCCCGGTCACCAACTGGATGAGCATGGCCGGCACCACGGATATTCCATACTTCATGTTTTCATTTTTTGACAAGCCATTCTGGGAAGACCCAACCGACTGGTTGCATCATTCCTCGCTAATGTATGTCGGTAATGTCAAGACGCCAACCGCAATCATGACTGGTGAGCAGGACATGCGAACACCAATGGCACAGTCGGAAGAATATTACGCAGCGTTGAAAACGCTGGGCGTGCCGACAAGGCTCTTACGGTTCAATGACCAGTATCACGGTACGGGAACCAAACCGTCCAATTACATGCGCACGCTTCTCTATATGATGTCATGGTACAACCGATACACGATTGATGGCGAGGTAGAGACGAAAGAGGATGATGAATAACGTCGGATCGTACTACCAAGGACGAGCCCTTTTTAACTACGAAGTTGCGCTGGAAGTGACTCACGTCCACGTCAGCCCAGCTTGAGGAATTGCCCGATAATTAGACAATCAGAAAGGGTCCAACGTCGCCGCAAATCAACAATCTTATATTCGACCAACCCGAGTACGTAGAAGTTCGCAGCAGGCTGCCGTTGAGGGAGTAGTTGAACGGCCGGAGTTGGCCGAAAGCGGACCCTAAAATCAGACTGTTTTATGCAGTTCTAATGTCCGCTTTTGGGACTAGCGGACATTCGACATACATGGCCAAT
>JADFNY010000210.1 GCA_022563115.1 Acidobacteriota bacterium
GGGGGGCGCCGAGCACGCTGGTGGCCTCGATGAGGTAGTCGGGCACCTCACTGGTGTCCTTGAGCCGGCGGAAGTGGGTGATGCGACGCGAGGCCTTGATCGAGAAACGGAATCCCTCGGGGACCTGCGCCGCCCAGTTTTCGATGACCTCGCGCTTGGGCAGGCGGTAGAAGGTGTTGTTGATCTCCACCGCCGGCAGCTGCCCACTGTAGTAGGCCAGCATGTCCTTGTTGGGCAGCTTCTCGGGGTAGAAAGGTCCCTTCCACTCCTTGTAGCTGAAGCCGCTCGTGCCGACGTTCAGGTTCACGCGCGGTGCTCCCTTAGGGCGGCTTTGAAGCGCTCGACCACCTGGGCGGCGCGGGCGTCGCTCAGGGCGGGGTACAGCGGTATCGAGCATGCTTGCTGCCAGGCCTGGCGGCAGCCCGGGAGGTGGTCGTCGAGACCCTCGACCACTTCGTGCACCAGGCGCCCGACGGGCCGGTCGCACCTCACCCCGTGGCGAGCGCACGCCGACAACAAGGCATCGAGATCGGCGACGTCCGCCGTCACGACGAATCGCCACCAGCCATGCTCACGGTCGTCGGCTCGGGGCGGCAGGCCGATGCCGGCGTCCTGCAGCGATGCCCGGTGGTGCGCGGCCAGCTCCCGGCGCCTGGTTAGAAACTCGGGCAGGCGGCGCAGCTGGACGTGGGCGACGGCGGCGTGCAGGTCGCTCATTTTGAAGTTGAAGGCGAAGTCGTTGCCGCTGGGATCCTCGCAGTCGCGCAGCTCGGCGGCCTTGGCGAGTAGCTCGGCGTCCTGCGAGAGCAGCATCCCGCCGTCGCCGCCGCCGATCGGCTTGGTGGCGTGGAAGGAGCAAACCGTCAGGGCGCCGAAGCTGCCGACCACGCGGTCGCGCAGTTGTACGCCGACCGTCTGGGCGCAGTCCTCGATCACCGGCGGCCCGAGCTCGACAAACAGATCGATATCGGCCGGCAGGCCGAACATGTGCGGCACGATGCAGGCCGCCGTATCGGCGCTCAGCTTGCGACGGGCGTCTTCCGGGTCGGGATTGAACGTGACCGGATCGCAGTCGACGAAAATCGGCGTCGCGCCGACGTACATCACCGCTTGGCGGAGGCTGGCGCAGGCGTAGGCTGCTACCAGGACCTCGTCCCCGGGGCCGATCCCGAGGGCTCGAAGCCCGACATAGAGGGCCGCCGTCCCCGAGCTCAGCGCCAGTCCATGGTGGTCGGGAAGCCCGAGAAGCCCACCGGCCACGTCCTCGAGCTGCGCGATGCCGGGACCTTGCCCGATCCAGCCGGCCTCCATCGAGGCCCGCACGGCTTCGATTTCTTCGGCCCCGACCGTTGGCTGGGAGTGCGGTATGGGCCCGTCGAGCGCTTTCGCGGCGGGGGTGTCTGATGGCCGATCGTCCGGCAAAATCACTCTCCGTGGGCAGCGTTTGGCGATGAGTCGGAGCGGGGTTGACCGGTCAGAGAATACATCGCCGCCGACGGCCGGACGGCGCTCAGGTGACGACAAACTCGCGGACGTGCTCATCGTCCATCGGCTCGGTGGCGAGCGAGACCGACACCATGGCGATGAAGTTGGCGCCGAGGCCCCAGATCCCCGGATGGATCCTTTGCCATTGCAGCTCCGGGAAGCGAGTCCAGATGATCACCGTCGCGCAGCCGACGATCAGCCCGGCGAGCACGCCCGGCCGTGTGGCCCGCGGCCAGAAGAAGGCGGCGACGAGCAGCGGTAGGAATTGGTTGAGGAAGCCGTAGGAAAACAGCAGCAAATACACGAGGGAGAAGCTCGAGAACACCGCAAAGTAGTAGGCGACACCGGCGATGACGATGACAAGAAAGCGGATGAGTCGCCGTTCGCTGGCGTCGTCTAGGTCGGGCTTGAACCACACCTTGTAGAGATCGTTGACGAGGATCGTGCCGGCGGCGTGCACGAGGGCGTCGCCGGTCGACATCGACGCCGCCAGGGCGCCGGCGCAGAACAGCCCGACGACGATCGATGGAAGATCGAGAGAGGTGACGATCGTCGGCAGGATGGCGTCGGCGGGCTCGACGCCGGGGAACCGGAGGATTCCGGCAAACCCGATGAACATGATCGGCAACAGGAAGATCATGAAGGTCGGATACCAGACGACGGTTCTCTTCAGCGTGCGCTCGTCACGGGCTGCGTAGATCTTCATGAAGTAGTGAGGCCACAGGCTGAAGCCGAACACCGAGATGGCGATCGAGCTACTGTAGCCGCCCCACGTCCACAGCAACCCGTCGGCGTCCAGCCCCGGAGCGGTGAGCATCTCCGGCACCGATTGCGACAACGCCTCGAACATCGGGCCGACGCCACCGTAGAGCTGGTATGGCAGGTAGAGGCCGAGCCCCCAGGCGAGCGCCATCATGAAGATCCCCTGGAACGTGTTCGTCCAGCCGACCCCCATGACGCCGCTGTAGTAGACGTAGATGAGCACCACCCCGTAGGCGATCGCCGCGCCGGCCGCCGGTGGGACGCGGCCCTCGGTGACGACGTCGAAGACGTAGCCGGCGCCCTCCATTTGGAGGATCAAATAGGGCAGGAAGCACACCAGGCTGATGATCGCCATGAGAACCGAGAGCGCCGGGCTCTGGAAGCGGTGGGCGAACAGGTCGGCCTGGGTGACGTAGCCGTACTTGCGGCCGAGTGCGGCGACGCGTGGTCCGTAGAAATACCAGGGAGCCAGCCCGACGATGCCGTACGAGAGGATGTAGAAGGCCGCGGCGCCGCGTGAGTACGCCCACCCCGGACCGCCGAGGAAGGCGAACGCCGAGAAGATCGACGCCCCCATCACGAAGTACATGATGACGAAGCCGAACTCACGGTCGGCGACCACGTAGCCGGCGGTCGAGCTCGAGGCGCGGCGTCCCGCGAAGACACCGACGAGCAGCGACACGAGCAGGTAACCGACGGTAACGAGCGTGACGATCAGCCAGCTCTCCATCAGCCGGAACTCATTTGAACTTCCCGCGCCCGTCTTCCCACCTATAGAGGGCCAGCAGCGAGAAGAAACCGACGAACACGAGGACCAGCAGATAGAACAGCGATGCCGGCATGCCGAGCACAAAGGGCCGAATTCGGTTGAACAGGGGGTAGATGGGCCACATCGTGGCGAGGAACACGCCGATGAAGATGACCGTCACGGCGCCGTAGATGCGACGCTCGGCCTTGCTCAGCGCCGAGGAAAAGACGCGCGCTTTGATGCCCACACCCACCTCCGGGACCGGGGCTCGCCGGCCACCGCCGGCAAGGGATACCGCAGAGTTCCGACCACGGCATGCAAGGGTATCAGCGCTTGTGCCAGCTCTGGTAGGCGAGCAACAGCATCGTGAACGCTGCAAGCGGCAGCACGAACATCAACATGACGGCGGTGAAGCCGCTCAGCGCCCAGTGCTGGGTGCTCTCGAGCACGAGATAGGCGAGGTACACGGCATACAGCGCCAGGAACAACGCTCCGTTCCGGCGATCGATGATGTAGCCGGCGAAGAACACCGGCAGGCAGGCGGTTGCGACCACGATCATGATCGGGATGTCGAGCCTCAGGGCGGCGGGCTCGACCTCGATGCCACCGGGGGCCGCAATCGCGGTGATGCCGAGTACGGCGAGCAGGTTGAAGATGTTGCTGCCGATGGCGTTGCCGACGGCGATGTCACGCTCGCCCCTCGCCCCCGCGATCGCCGAGGTGGCGAGCTCCGGCAGCGACGTGCCGATGGCGACGACCGTCAAGCCGATCACCAGTTCGCTCAGACCGAATGCTCTGGCGAGCGCCGAGGCACCTTCGACCAGCCAATCTGAGCCCTTGATCAGCATAACCAACCCCAACGCGATCATCACCCCGTAGGCAACCAGGAAGCGCCACCCGGGAGCGCCGGGGCCGGCCTCCTCGCCGAGCTCGCGCGCCTGCTTCTCGATCGCGGCTCGTCGCGTGCGGCGCGACTCGTGGATCGTCCACGCCGTGTAGCCCACCAGCAGGCTGACGAAGATCAGTCCCTCGAACGTACTGATGCGTCCGTCGAGCGAAACCAACAGGGTCAGCACCGACACCCCGATCATCAGTGGGATATGGAGCCGCAGGAGCCTCTGCGCGACGGTCAGCGGGACGAGCAGCGCGGCAACCCCGAGGATCAGCAGGATGTTGGCGATGTTGCTGCCGACGACGTTGCCGATGGTCAACGCGGGGCTGCCGGCGAGCGCCGCCTCGAGGCCGACGGCGAGCTCGGGCGATCCCGTTCCCCAGGCGACGACGGTCAAGCCGATGACCAACGGCGAGATCCCGAACGCACCGGCGAGCCGCGAGGCGCCGCGCACCAGCAACTCGGCGCCGACGAGCATGAGGGCGAGCCCGCCGAGAAACAGCGCCAGGGTCAACGGGCTCAATAGCGCCCTTCAGGGCCGCCTGGTTCGCCGTGTGCCGGTGGCTTGTTCATCGCCGGCCGCCCCCGCCGCTCTCGCGGCCTTCGCTGCCCTCACCGCCTTCGCCGCCCTCCGGTTCCTCGGGGGCTACCCAGAACGCCGTGTCGACCGGGGCCTCGGCCGCCACGTTACCGGAGAACAAGGCGGCGTTGAACATGACCCGGAAGGTCCCGAAGGACTGGCCGCGCCACTGCGGCCGAAAACCGATCAGGACGACGTGGCCGTCGCCATGCCGGACATCAAGGGCGGCGGCGTAGCCGTTGATGTGCTCCTCACCGAGCAGGTAGCCGGACACCAGCGGCGTTCCCTCCGCCTGGTACTTGGCCAGGGCGGCACCCTTGAACCCCTCATCGACGGTAAACACCGGGCTGCGTGCGAAGAAGATGTTGGCGCGCTCGGGCATCCCCGACATCACCGGGTGCGCCGGGTCGGTGATGACTTCGAGGATCGATCCGCTGGTGAAAAACTCGCCGCGATCGACGTCGGCGAGGACGTTGCGCACCGGAAGGCGCAGATGCTCGATGGCGAAGTTAGCGCTCGAGTTCATGCACACCAGCGTCCCGCCGGCGCGGACGAACTCGTCGAGCACCCGAACACCTTCGCGGCCGATGCCGCCGGCGTAACGGGCCGGCACGCTTCCCGCCGCCATTCCGTCGATGATCTGCCGGCTCCCGTAATCGGCCAGCACGATGACGTCGAAACGGTCGCGCAGGTCGCCGGCGCGAACGTCATGGTTGCGCATGCTGACGAAATCGAAGCCGTATTGCTCGAGCAACCAGCGCGTCCAGCCCTCGTCCATGCTGGCGCTCCACGGCCGGAACATGCCGATGCGCGGCTGATCGAAGCCGGTGCCGCGGGCGTTGGTGCGCTCCCCCTGCAGGGCCAGTGAATGCACCAGTCGGTCGACAGTCTCGTCGTCGAGGCCACGGATCAGGTACCGTCCGCTGCTGCCCGGCGCACCGTCCTGGTCCGGCGAGCCGGGCTCGAAGGCCACCGTGGCGCCGGCCTGCCAGGCTGCGTTGACGGCCCGAAAGGCGTTGTTTTGCGCCGCGCTGATGGCGATGGAATCACCGCTACCGGTGAGGCGCCCGGGGGGCGGCACGATGCCCGCGGCCACCGCATCGGTGTTGAAGCCGGTGCCCGGAACGCTGTCGAATGGCGCCGCATCATCGCCAACGATCGCCGGTCCTTCGCGCAGCTCCTCGGCTTCGTACCATCCGGCGCCCGGCGCGAGACGCGCCGCCGCGTCGATGACGCGGGTGTCACGCCAGTCGACGGGCTCGCCGGCGACCGGGTCGAGAAGAGCCCGCACGTCGTCGCCGAGTGGCGATAACAGCGCGATCACACGCACGCCCATTTGGGCCGAGAGCGTCCACCCGGAGGCGTCGTAGGGCTGCTCCGGTGGCCCCTCGGGGTATTCCCTCAGGTCGGGATATTCCTGGATGTCGAGCACCTGGCGGGCAAGCTCGGCGAACTCCTGGTCCATCGGCACCACCCACGTGCCGGCGGGGTACTCGATGCCGTTGATGGCGGCGGCGGCGCGCAGCTGGGAAACACGCAGCCCGTTGAAGGCGAGCCGCCGAAGCAACTCGACGGCGGCGACCGGATCGTGCTGATCCTGCGGAACTACGTAGGCGTAGGGTGGTTCATTGCGGTACTTGGCGATCGTGTCCCGGCCCGCCTGGTAGCGGTTGTACAGGAGGTCGAAGCTGTACTTGGCGGCGAAATCCAAGGTCGCGATCGACGCCGTTTCCATGTACTCGACGGCGTCGCGCAGCCGCCACCAGCCGCCCTGCCAGGGGCTCGAGTACAGCGACTCGGGTCGCAGCTCGGCGCGGTTCCCACGAAAATCCCCGAGGGTGTACAACCGCGGCGTGGCGTAGCCGGCGGCCGCCGTCTCCGTCCACCAGGCGGCCTCGTTTTGCAGCATCGGCATGTAGTCGATGTAGCCCGGATACCAGGCGTCGAAGCCGGTGCCCATGTGAACAGCGCCGCGCTGGCCGCGCTCCTCGAGCGCCTGGGCCATCGCCATGCCGACGAAGTTGACCGTGCGCGACATGAGCGGGTGAACCTGGGGGGCGATGGGCTCGGCAAACGGCGGCAACCAGATGCGGGTCGGAAACGGCGACGACTGGTGGTGCACGAAGATGAGCTGCGGCTCCCAGTGGCGCCACGTCCGGGCGACGACGCGAGACTCGACCTGGTTGACCATGTAGGCGTCGCGATTGTTGTCGTGGCCGACGTACTTTTGGTAAAGGCGGGGGTGTCTGGAGGTCTCGGTGGGGGTGCCGAGGTTCGACTCGTACCACTC
>JADFNY010000211.1 GCA_022563115.1 Acidobacteriota bacterium
AGTAGCCGAATATGGTCCTTCCGCCTCGCGCCTCCCTCGGTCCCTACAAGATCATCGAGCAGCTCGGCGCTGGCGGTATGGGCGAGGTGTACCTCGGCGAGGACACCCGCCTGGGCCGCAAGGTGGTCGAGCAGTCTGCTGCCTTCCCGGGAGAACAGAGGACCGTATGAAGTCGAGATCGTCCGTCATCTGGAATGTCGCGGTGCTCGTGACGCTCCTGGGGCCGGTGTTTTCCAGCGCGCAGGAAGCCGAGTACCAGTGGGTCAACCCTTTGCCCGCCGAAGCTCATCCACGACTCAGCCACGGCACCTTTCGCAGCGCCTCGATGGGCGTGGACGTTGGCTTTGTCATCTACTTGCCTCGCGGCTACGAGGATCAGGAAAACGCCCAGCGGCGCTACCCGGTCGTGTATCACCTGCATGGCGGCCTCAGAGGAACCGAGATCCGCAGTATCGGGATGACCACCTACTTCGACCAGGCGATCGAGTCGGGTCTCGTGCCTCCGCGAATCTACGTTTTCGTCAATGGTGGCCCTCACAGCCACTACGACTACGGTGGGTTCCTGGCTGAGACTGCGTTCGTAAAGGAGCTGATTCCGCACATCGATGGCAACTACCGGACGATCGCGGCGCGCTCGGGACGATCGATCGAAGGATTCTCGGCGGGAGGGCGGGGCACGGCCCGAATCGCATTCGCATATCCGGAGCTTTTCTGCGCGGCAACTCCCATGGCCGGCGGCCACCAGCACGAGAAGCTGGTATCGGAAGATCGTGCCATGGAGAGCAACTCCGCAATACCGATCCCCCGCGACTACAACTCCTGGGATCGAGCGAGCCAATATGCCGCCCGCGAAAGCGCCTCCGAGCTGGATATCCTCGTGGTGGTCGGGAGCGAGGACATGAACTACGAGTCGAACATGGCCTGGATGGATCACCTCGCGTCGTTGGGAATCCCGTTCGAGAGCCGCATCGTTCCGGGTGTCGGCCACAACATGCGTGGTGTCTTCAGCCAAATCGGAGACGAGATCATCCGGTTCCCCGAGGGTTGTTTCCAGCAGGCGGTCGTTGCGCAACAACCTGATGACCGCGTTCGTGCCTCCGGCCGTCGTTCGCGAAGCCGTTGGGCGTGGAGTACCCGACCAGCGGAATGCTGGTATTGTGTTGCAGATGAGACGCTCTTGAGGAGGTGGGGACGCGGCGACGATTGATTCCGTGTCCGACATCCCGAGAGCGCCGTTCCCCGCCCGCTATCCCTGCGGAGCTCGGCTGTGAGGTTCCTCTTCGAGGACTTCGGCTGGGACCCGATCGACGGCTTGCTGGCGCCGAACGGGCCACTTGGCGATGAGGGCCGCGCCGATGCCATGGTCAGCGGCCCCACCCCGGTGGCGGCATGGTCCGAACGGCGCAGAGGCTCGAGCTAGCAGGAGCGGATTTTCTGCTCCTGCCGCGCAACCTCGACCGTGCCGTGGACCCTCGGGCCGACGGGGAAGAACGGAGGAAGACATGGGCACGATCTTGATGACCCTTGCCGAAGAGCGGACTTCGACGAGGAGCGACCACTTCGCGGTGAATTTCAGCGTCGACGAGGAGGACTGCTTCGAGTTCTCGCGAGCACTCCAGGCGCTGGGTTACGAGGTGTACTTCGTCAACTGGGACGACCTTGAGCGGGGCGAGTTCCAGCGGATGTTCCACGACAACGAGAAGCGGTTCGTTTTGCCGCGGGGAATTGACGACTTCGATCTCGTGTTCATCTACAAGATGGAGGGCTTCTACCTCGACCGTCCCCGCTTCCTTCGAATGCTCGAGCGGTTCGAGCAGGCGCCAGCACTCGTCGTGAACGATCCGGCGACGATTCGCCACAACATGGACAAGCGCTACCTATGGGATCTCGAGCGCAACGGCGTCCGAATCCTGCCCACGTACGCAATCGATGCCACGATCCGCGCACGCCTGGCCTCGGGCGAACGCTTTGTCGTGAAGCCGACTCAGGGCGAGCGCGGTGGCGACGTATTCCTCGCCCGATCGCCGGCAGATCTGGACGCCCTCGCGGGACGCGAGGGCGACTTCCTGGCGCAGGTCTACGAGCCCGCCGTCCGCAACGGAGAGCGCAGTCTCGTATTTCTCGGTCGTAAATTCCAGCACGCTGTGCTGAAGCGGCCGAGCGCCTCCGACCCCGACGAGTTCCGATGCAACGAGTCCCTCGGGGGTACCGTAGAGGTCCTCGAGCCAACCGCGGAAGATCTTGCCTTCGCAAGACGGGTGCTTGCCGCCTACAGCGCGCTGGAGTTCCCGGTCCACTTCAGCCGCGTGGACTTTTTCGTGCCGCGCGACGGGCCCGTACTGCTGGAAGCGGAGCTCCTCAATCCGTCGATCTATGCGAACTACTCCGGCAAGGGGACGGCCTTCAGCGAGAGCCTCGCGCGCTACTTCGACGGCCTGCTCGCAGAGCGGGCCAGCCGGATTGCAGCTTGAGGGCATTGTCAACGTACGCGAGATTCGCAGCGAAACACGTGATCCGTAGGACAGCAACCCCCCGGCATTCGAGCGTTTGCTGTGTGGGAGAGACGTCCGAACGGGCAAGAATCAGCTTAATTGATAGTATCCCCGTCGCCACCGCGGCTCCGCGGGTAGACATCCGCGCGATTCCGCGCGCTTCGGCAAACGTACGCACCGCGTAGAGCAACGCTGGCGTCGCGTGCTTCTCGGCCCCGCCGGGTATATAAACACTAGAAGAATCTCAGATTTCTCGGCGAAAAACGTCCTTGGAGGCAAAGATGCTGCAGAACTTCTGGCAACAGACATTGGAGACGTTGCCTTCGTACCTACCGAACCTGGCGGCGGCGTTGGCCATCCTGATCGTCGGCTGGTTCGCGGCCATCGTTGCGGGGGCGATCGTACGCGGGGCACTGCGGCGCACGACGCTCGACAACCGGCTCGCCGGCTGGCTGGTCGGCGAAGACATCGAGGTGGAGCGCATTGCCGGGCGTATCGTCTACTACCTGGTGATGCTCTTCGTGCTCAGCGCCTTTTTCCAGGCCCTCAGGCTCACCGTGGTCACGGGGCCGCTCGACGAGCTGTTGTCGACGGTGGCAGGGTACGTGCCGCGTGTCCTGGCCGCGGCGGCGCTGTTTTTCGGTGGCTGGATCGTGGCCTCGGTGCTGCGCCGCCTGGTGTCGACGGCGCTGGACAAGCTCGGCCTCGACGAGCGCATCGGCGACGAGGTCGGGGTCGAGCGCGAGAACCAGCTGCCGCTGAGCAAGACGCTCGGCGAGGCCGTGTACTGGCTGGTGCTGTTGCTCCTGCTGCCGGCGGCGCTGGGCATACTCGGCGTGCAGGGGCTGCTGGCGCCGGTGCAGGACCTGGTGAGTGAGGTTCTCGGCTTCCTGCCCAACATCCTCGCTGCGGGGCTGATCTTCGCCGTCGGCTGGTTCGTCGCGCGCCTGGTGCAGCGCATCGTCACGAATCTGCTGAGCGCCGCCGGCGTCGACGCCTTCGCCGAGCAGGTGGGGCTCGCCACCAGCCTCGGTGACCGCCGCCTCTCCGGGCTCATCGGCCTGCTGCTGTACGTAATGATCCTGGTTCCGGTGCTCATCTCGTCGCTGCAGGCGCTGCAACTCGATGCCGTCACCGTTCCCGCGACCGCCATGCTGTCGCGGGTGCTCAACGCGGTTCCGTTCGTCTTCGCCGCCGGGGTGTTGCTGCTGGTGGCGTATTTCGTGGCCCGGCTGGTGGCCGATCTGATCACCAACCTGCTGCGCGGCGCCGGCTTCGACAACGTGCTGGCGCACATCGGCTTCACCGGCACACCGGGCGAGGGTAGCTCGACGCCATCGGGCGTGGTGGGCACCATCATCGTCGTCACCGTCATGCTGTTTGCCACCGTCGAGGCCGCTGGTTTGATGGGCTTCGAGGCGCTTGCCGCGCTGCTCTCCGGGCTCATTGTCTTCGCCGCCGATGTCATCCTGGGTCTCATCGTCTTCGGCGTCGGACTCTACCTGGCACGGCTGGTCTCGGAGACCATCGCTGCCAGCGGCGCCCGTCAGGCCAACGTGCAATCGATAGCGGCCCGCGTATCGATTACCGTGCTGGCCGCCGCCATGGCGTTGCGCCAGATGGGGCTCGCCGAAGACATCGTCAACCTCGCCTTCGGTCTGGTGCTCGGCGCCATCGCGCTGGCTGCGGCCGTGGCCTTCGGCCTCGGCGCGCGTGATGCCGCCGGCCGTCAGGTCGAGCAGTGGGTCACCGCGCTCGAAGCCAACGCCTCACGCAGCTCGGCACCAAAGGCTCCGACGGCTGAGCCGCCGCAAGACAGCTGAACCTGACCAGCTGCCGACAGAGGAGGTCCCGGAGGGCGACGGCATCTGTCCGCTCTCTGGTTGACCGTCCGTGCCGAGTCGATCGGGCCAGACCGGGCTTTGGCGGTTTGGCGCCAGGTGGTTGGCGCCTGACGATTAGTGGAGTCAGGTGGCCGGGTCGGGTCGGGTTCGTCCTGAAGCGATTTCCTGGCTCCTATAATGGACGGTATGTACAGTCGTCTCCTTGCCATTCTTGGCGTCACCGGAGCACGAACGGCGCTCGTCCGCATCGCCCTCGGGACGTTGCTCGGGGCGTGCGCGCTGCACCCCGCGACGATGGCCCTCTCTTGGCGGGAACCGAGCCCCCATACGGGAGACCAGAGAAGCTCTCCACAGGCGGCGCCACCGAGCGTGTCACAACCGCCCGGGCACGCCCGAATGCTGGCTCTTCTCGACCAGATCCGTAGGCAACAACCCCATGGCTTCGACTTCGCGGGCGACGTTGAGCGCCTTCGCGACGCTGTTGGGGCCTTGCCCGATGACGCACCTCTTTCGACCCGGGTGACGGCGCTCGGCGCGCTCGCAGCGGCGGAGTTGGCAACCGACGTAACGAGCGCCATCAAGACGCTCGAGCTGACCCTTGATCTCACAACTCGGATGCCGGAGCGCGACCGGCGGACGTACGCGGTACCGGCCGCCTACCTGCTGGGCGTGGCCCACATCCGTGATGCACAAACACGAAACTGCGTCGAGCTACGTCTGGCCGGCGGATGCGTGGTGCCGATTCGTGAGCAGAGTATCTATCCGCTGCAGGAGCCATCGCGAGCGGCCGTCCGCTACTTCCGCCAGGTCCTAGACGCAACGCCCGACGATGCTCCGTTTCACATCGCCTCGACATGGTTGATGAATTTGGCCTACATGACGCTCGGCGAATATCCCGATGGCGTGCCGACACGATTCCTCATCGACCCAGCCACCTTCGCGCCCGAGTCGGAGTTCCCCTACTTCGAGAACGTCGCCGCTCGAGCCGGGCTCGCTACGCGCGGGTACGCGGGCGGCACCATCGTCGACGACTTCGACAACGATGGATATCTCGACGTTCTGGTCTCGTCGGTGCATTCCGAGGGTCAGCTGCGATTCTTCAGGAACAACGGCGACGGGAGATTCAACGAGCTCACGGAGCGCGCCGGCCTGACCGGTGTTTTCGGCGGCGTTCACATGGTTCAGGCCGACTACGACAACGACGGCGACGTGGATGTCTTCGTACTGCGCGGTGGATGGTTGGGAAGCCAGGGCCGGATTCCCAATTCCCTGTTGCGCAACAACGGTAACCTCACGTTCACGGACGTGACGTTCGACGCGGGTCTCGGCGACGTGCACTACCCGTCCCAGTCCGCGGCGTGGGTCGACTTCGACAACGATGGAGACGTCGATCTTTTCGTCGGCAACGAATCCACGCCGGGCCAAAGAAGCCCGTCGCAGTTGTTCCGCAACGAAGGAGAAGGGAGGTTTGTGGAGATCGCTGCCAGCGCCGGTGTGCAGAACTTCAGGTTCACCAAAGGCGTCTCGTGGGGTGACTACAATGACGACGGCTTCGCAGATTTGTACGTCTCCAATTTCGAAGACACGAATCGTCTCTACAGAAACAATCGCGATGGCACGTTTACCGACGTGGCGCCGGATCTCGGCGTCACCGCCCCGATCAGCAGTTTTTCGACGTGGTTTTGGGACATGGACAACGACGGCGCCCAGGATTTGTTGGTCACCAGCTACCCGCTCACCGGGACTCCGGCACCGCTCGTGCACGTTGTTGGCGCCTGGCTGGGGAGACCGCAAGCGGTTGAGCTACTCAAGCTCTACCGCAACGACGGCCGCGGCGGCCTGGCCGACGTGGCCACCGCGTACGGCATCCGCGGGCCAACGCAGCCGATGGGGTCGAACTACGGCGACCTCGACAACGACGGGTACTTGGATTTCTACCTGGGCACCGGCTACATGGCGTACGAGGCGGTGATGCCCAACGTCATGTATCGCAACGTTGACGGCGAACGGTTCACGGACGTCACCTACGCGGGCGGATTCGGGCACTTGGCAAAGGCTCACGGCATCGCTTTCGCCGACCTCGACAACGACGGCGATCAGGACGTTTTCACCGTCCTGGGCGGCGCGGATTTGGACGATGATGACTACGACACGCTGCTCGAAAACCCCGGCTTCGGAAACCACTGGATCACCGTCAAGCTCATCGGAACGACGTCGAATCGCGCCGCCATCGGCGCCCGGATTCGTATCGATATCCGTGAGGAGGAACGGGCCCGCTCGATCTATCGTGTGATCAGCAGCGGTAGCAGTTTTTGCGCCAATCCCCTGCGCGCCGAGATCGGACTAGGAACCGCGGATCGCATCGACCTTCTCGAGGTC
>JADFNY010000212.1 GCA_022563115.1 Acidobacteriota bacterium
CCCGAGCGCGAGGACTTCACGACGATCCTCGACATTCGCGCTGAAAAGCAGGTCACGGTTGGACGCTAAGGAGTGCTGCATTTCTACTTCGACGTGTTCAACGTGCTCAACGCGAACACGGTCACCCAGCTCAACCGGGCGTTGGGTTCTACGTGGCTGCGGATCGATGACCTCCTGCCGCCGCGCGTGATGCGCCTCGGTGGCGCCTGGGACTTCTAAAGTAGCTGAAGTTCCGGTCGTAGACCGGTAGCAGTATCGGGAGGGGAGGTGCTTCGGCACCTCCCCTCCTTGTTTTGGTGTGCCGGTCTGGAGATTGCCGCTTGGCCGTTGTCTTGTCCCGCCGGGCCCAGCGGGGACGTTGGGCAAGACCGTTGTACGGCACTACGGATCCCCGGGCGCTATCTTTGTCTGTATGCGCCTTCGTGCGATCTTGGTCGTTGCCGTCGCCCTCGCGGGTTCTCAGCAGGTTCCTGTGGGCGTGTTGGGGGGGTTTGAGCCGGGTTGGCGGGACGTCTGGGAGCTTCAGCAACTCGGTGGAGCGGAGACCTTCTACCGGGTTGTCGAGGAGGCAGGGGACCGGGTGTTGCGGGCGGACGCAGATGCCTCGGCGACGGCGTTTCTTCGGCGAGTGGAGCTACCGCGGGTGGCGACCCGTATCTCGTGGCGTTGGAAGGTCGCGGCTAGCTTGAGCGGGAATACCGAAGAGCGCCAGCGTGCCGGCGATGACTACGCGGCGCGGTTGTTCGTGATCTTCGGAGAGGGGGAGCTGAGCGCCGACACCCGGGCCTTGTGCTACGTGTGGGCGGGGGCGGGCGCCGTCGGAAGCTCGTATCGAAGCCCGGTGGTCGATAGCGTGATGACGATGGTGTTGCAGAGCGGCGACGAGCTTGCCGGCGCCTGGGTAGAGCAAAGCCGCGATTTCGCCGCCGACTACAGACGGGCGTTCGGCCGCGAGCCCGGCAGGGTCGGCGCCATTGCCCTTCTCGTCGACACGGACGACACCGGTCGTCGAGCGACGGCGTGGTACGACGACATCATCGTTCGTTGATCGGCCGCCGGCAGCATCAGCCCCCGAGCTGCCAATCTTTGACCGCCTCGATCGGTCGCACCAGCATCAGAACGTTGAGCAGCAGGCTGTCGCGGATCCACAGCAACAGAAGGACCTCGATGGCGGCGATCAGGACTCCCGATCCCCACACCGGAAGCGTCATCGCCGCCCCGTAACCGACGGCGCAGGCCGCGATGTTGCCGAGCGAGTTGAAGACGCTGTCGCCGTAGTAGTCGAGTGACATGGTTGCTTGCCGATAGCGCTCGACGACGGAATCCGTGTTCTCGAACAGCTCCCACCCGGCCTCGGCGGCGAGGGCGATGGTGAAGCGGGCCCGTTGCCCGAGAGCCCCGCCGGCGAGCGCCCGGACGGCGGCGTACAAGAGGACCCCGTGCAACACGTGGGTGAGGGTGTACGGATCGAACAGGTGCTGGGAGTTGTGGGCGCTGGCGATGTCGGAAGCCCACGGCCCCAGGTCGCCGCGGGCGCACCACCAGGGTTGCCCCATGAAACGCAGCATCGCCGCCGCCCCGATCAGAGTCGTCGCCCAGGCGACCGCATAGCTCCTCGGGGTTGGCGTCAGGTTGACGATGCGCTGCTAGCCTTCCTTACGCTTGGCGGTGAACTCGACCGAGACCTCGCCGCCGCCGCTCTCCATCATCCCGGAGATCTTGTTGTTCTCCTCGACCTTGCCGGTGAAGATCAGGTCGAAGCTGCTGTCGGGTGTCTCGACGCTGATCCAGAAGACGATCTCGTTGCCCTCGATCTCACCGTTCAGCTCGGTCGTACCCATCGGCCCGTTGAGTGTGCCGCTGACCTCCGTGCCCTCCTGAGCGAACACTATTTCCATCGACACCATGCCCTGCGGTGCCTCCATGGTCAGGGACCACTCGCCGGTGACGTTCGGAGCTTCCTCTTGGTGGGCGAGCGCGGGGGCGGCAAGGACGAAAGCCAGGGTGAGGGCGAGCGGCGTCAACCCTCGTGGGCGGGCCATTATCGGCGCCCCGAGTACTCGAGCATCTGGGTGGTCAGGTCGAGCGGGTAGGAGATCTGCACGTCGGTGATGTTGCCTTCGGCGTCGCGGACCGCCTCGAGTCGCGGCTGAACGAAACCGGTGTACGACGGTAGCTCGAGCGCGTCGACCCTGGCGACGACCTCGTCGCGCAGCGCCGCGTCGAAGTGAATGCCGTAGCTCTCGAAGATCTCCCGGGCGCCCTCGTAGTCGCCCGTCGATTTGATGCGCTGCACCTCGCCGAGCAGCTCACCGACGCCGGCGCGGAAGGCGTCCTTGTCGACCATGACGTAGTAGGTCTTGCCGTCGCGCTCGCGCACCTCGATGGCGTCGGTGTTCTCCATCAGCCAGCGGATGATCATCTGGCGGTTGCGCATGTGATCCTCTTCGATCTGTTCGCCGTCGCGCATCCGGCGCAGCTGGACGAGCGCGTTGCGGGTGTATCCCTCGTACTCGGTAAGGACGACGTCGTCGTGGTCCTCTGCGGCGATCAGGCCGAGCTCGACGAGCTTGGGATCGGCGATCCAGTACAGCGCGATGAGGTCGGCGCGCCCCTCTTCGAGCGCCGAGTACTGCTCTTTGAGAAGTTCTTGGGGGCTGGTTTCGAGCCCCTCCGCGGTCTTGCCGGAGGCGTGGCCGATGACCTCGTGCATGTTGGTGGTCAGCTCGCCGGCGAGCGAGGCGTGTTTCCGGGCGCGGGCGGCTTCTTCCTCGCTCCAGGAAAACTCGCCGCTGAAGCCTCCGGCGCTCGACATGTCGTAGGCCTCGATGACGTTCGACAAGGAAACGGACTTGCTGCCGTACTCCTCGCGCACCGTCAGGTCGTTGGGGAGGTTGATGCCGATCGGCGATACCGGCCCGGAGTCGCCGGTCTCGATGACGACGTCGATGGCGTTGGCGGTGATCCCGGTGACGCCCTCCTTCTTGTAGGCGTCGTCCCACGGCATGCGGTCCTCGAAGTACTGGGCCTCGACGGCGAGCCGCTGGATGGCCTCGGTCTTCTCCTCGTTGACATAGAAGACCAGGCCCTCCCACGAGCCCTTGATCCCGCGGGCGTCCATATAGACCTCGATGAAGCCGTTGATCGTGTCGACGGGGGAGTCGGTGTCAGCGACCCAGGCGATGTCGTAGGCGCGGCGGTCGGCGTCCTCGCCGCTGGTGTACCAAACGATCAGGGCGTGCAGCGCCGCCCCCATCGGTTCGCTGGCGAACGGAATCGCGGCCTCGAGGTGACCGACGATCTCGCCGATCTGCTCGTCGTACATGCCGTCGATCTTGTAGACCTGCTCCAGCAAGGCGCCGTTATCGTTGACGAGGCGAGAATTGAGTCGGTAGCGCTCGTCGAAGCCCTCGAGATCGGCCATCGAGACGCCGTCGTACAGGTTGTTGGCGGAATCGAGCAGGATGTCGCCGCCGGGCCTCGGGGTCTTGTTGGTGACGATGGGCTCGAAGCCGGGGTCGAAGAACAACGGTCGCATGCGCGCCAGCATGGCGGCGAGATCCTCGCTCTCCTCGAGAGGGAAGACCGCGCCTTGGCCGCCGGCGATCTGGGCGGCGAGCGCGAAGTCCTCGGGGTCGAGGGCGAGCACGAACTTGCGGGCGGTGATGTTGTTGTAGGGCCCGTTGTTGATCCAGAAAAGCTTGGTGTAGCGGTCGATCTCGGCCAGTACGAGCGGATCGATGTCGTCCTCGTGGGTGAGGATCTCCTCGAGCACGTCGCGCATCGCCAGGCTGTGCTCGTAGCGCTGGTCGATGAAGATGTCGCGGCCGGCGACGGCAGCCTGGTAGAGGTGATAGATCAGCGTCTTTTCACGCAGCGGCAGCGACGCGAAGCCGTCGGCGTACAACTGCACGACGGCGGCGTCGTCGATGCGCTCCAGGAGGTATTGGCGGTCGTCCGCCGCCGAAGGAGCAGGTTCTTCGACCGCGGCCGGGCCACAGGCGGTGATCGGGACAAGCAGCAGACAGAACGCAACCGCGAGCGGGGTCAGGAACGGCGAAATCCTTCTACGCATGGTGCCCTCCGGGATCATTGAGCGATGGTCAGAGACTAGCAGGGTGCGCCCTGCTAACCGTTGTTCGGTGGCGGCGACAAAGGCACGGCTCCGCCGACGAAATCGACCTCGAGGCCGACGCCGTTCTTCTTGGCAAGCTCGTAGATCAATCGCGCCAGGGCCACGTCCTGCACGGCCAGACCCGTCGAGTCGAAGACGGTGATCTCCTCCTCCGCTTCGCGCCCGGGCTTCAGGCCGGCGACGATCTCGCCGAGGGCGGCGTGGATGTGGTCGCGCGGCATGGCGCCGGTGTCGAGCGGTACGTTGACCTCGCCGCTGCCGCAGGCCTGATTCCAGTCGTCGATCACCACCTTGGCGTCGAGCAGGATCTGGGTCTCGAGCTCCTGCTTGCCGTGCGCATCGGCGCCCATGGCGTTGATGTGGGAGCCTCGGTTGATCCACTCACGGCGCACGATCGGTTCGCGAACCGGGGTGGCCGTGCAGACGATATCGCAGCCGGCGGCGTCGGCGAGGTCGCCGACGGTACCATCCGATTCGGCGGCGAAGCGCTCCGCCGCCTCGGCGGAGATGTCGGCGGCCACGACCTCGAGGTCGTCGAACACCACCCGCAGCGCCGACAGCAACGTGCGGGCTTGTACACCGGAACCAACGAACCCGACGCTACGTGAATCGGATCGCGCCAGATACTTGGAGGCCACCGCCGCGGCGGCGCCGGTACGAATCGCGGTAAGTAGCGTGGCGTCCATCACAGCGAGCGGCAAGGCGGTCGCCGGGTCCGAGAGGATGTACATCCCGAGGACCGCGGGAAGGCCGTGTCGCTCCGGGTTGCGGGGATGCGCATTGACCCATTTGACGCCCGCGGAATGGTCGAAATAGGCGGGCATGGCGCGAAAGTCGCCGTTGAACTGCGGCAGGTCGAGATACACTTTGACCGGCATCTGGGTCTCGTTGCGGCCGTGCGCCGCAAAGACGCCTTCGATAGCCGTCACCGCGGACGCCATCTCGGCCAGAGATCGGACGTCGGCCTGGGTCAGCACAAGCGTCTTGGTAGATTCCATGTCAGAAAGTTATACGAGCGGCGTGGCGAGAACCATCGTTGAGCGAGCCACTTTCGTGACCGCGCTCCTCGTTGTTGCCGGCGTCACCCCGGGCGTCGCGCAGAATGGACCCGAAGATCTCGAGCGCATCAGCGGCGAGACGGTGCCCTGCGTAGATGGTCGAGCGGGTATTTTCGAGTGCGACAACGTCGAGCTCGTTTCGTTCCTGCCGGTGCGCGAGATCGGTGGTGGCGGCGGCGTCGGCACCAACGATGTGTGGGGTTGGACGGACCCTGAGAGCGGTCGCGACTATGCCATCGTCGGGCTGCACGACCGTACTTCGTTCGTCGATGTCAGCGACGTTCATGAGCCCGTTTGGTTGGGCAGCCTGGAGCGAACCAACGGCACCCGCCGAACGCTGTGGCGGGACATCAAGGTGCACGGCAACTTCGCCTACATCGTCGCGGACAACTCCGGCCGCCACGGCGTGCAGGTGTTCGACCTGACCGAGCTGCGCGCTTTCGACGGCGCCCCGATCGAGTTCAAGGAGTTTGCCCACTACGACGGCGTCGCCAGCGCCCACAACATCATCATCAACGACCAGCAGCCGTTCGCCTACGTCGTCGGCGCCAGCGGTGGCGGCGAGACCTGCGGCGGCGGCCTGCACATCCTCAATATCGAAGATCCGCGCCATCCGGTGTTTGTCGGCTGCTTCTCCGACGTGCGCACCGGCCGCTCGCGGACCGGTTATACACACGACGCCATGTGCGTCACCTATCACGGTCCGCACGAGGCCTACCAGGGCCACGAGATTTGCTTCGGTGCCAACGAAACGGGGCTCAGCATCGCTGATCTGACCGACAAGCGGAACCCCGTCGCCATCGGCCTGGGCGAGTACCCCGACACGGCGTATACCCACCAGGGCTGGATCAACGACGAGCACACCCACTTCTACGTCAACGACGAGGCCGATGAGATCGCGGGATTGTCTCGGGGCACGCGAACGCTGATTTTCGACGTCAGCACGCTCGACGATCCGGTGCTCGTCGGCCAACACGTCACCGATAGCCCGGCTACAGACCACAACCTCTACGTCCGCGACCACCTGATGTATCAGTCGAACTACCGCAGCGGGCTCCGAGTCTACGACGTCAGCGATCCGACCGAGCTTGTTCCGATCGGTTATTTCGACACCGTGCCGTGGGGCTCGAACGAAGGAATGGGCAACCTCAGCACCGGCGCCCTGGGCTCGTGGAGCAACTACCCGTTCTTCGACAGCGGTGTCGTGGTCGTGACCAGCGGCCTCGAGGGACTGTTTCTGCTCCGGCTATCGTCCTTCGAGCACCGGCCGGACGACGTGGGCGGCGGTGACGGCCATCCGTAGCTGCGCGCCGTCGACGCGCTCACCGTCGACCAGCCAGTGCGACAGCTTGCCGGCGTCCCCCTCAGCGAGCCGCACGCTAAGCGTCTGACCGCGGAAATAGCTCCCGGTGTACGGCCCCGTCTCGGGGAACCCGTCGATCACCATTGCCAGCGACACGGGTGCCTCTACGCTCACGACCCACGGTGATCGGAGGTTGTACCGGTCCGCGATCTCGGAAC
>JADFNY010000213.1 GCA_022563115.1 Acidobacteriota bacterium
ACCGCGAGATCGGCGAGATGATGGTGGCGGCCCAAACGGGGCGCGGCCACGCGCTTGCTTGTCGTCGACGCTCTGCGGGACGCCAAAGCGGCCGAGCGCGAGCACGCGCGGGCGATCGCCCGGCTGGAAGAGATCGCGCGGCCCATCCTGGCCATGGCCGACGACCCGGAATTCTCCGGAGCGCGAGCTGCCCACCTCATGGCGCTCGGCAACCACCTGCGCTTTCTCGACCAAACCATCGCCGAGATCACCGCCGCGCCGGAATGTAGCAGGCGACGAGAGCAACCGCGGCCAGGCCGATCGGCACCAACACGAACATCAACGGGTCACGTGCGCTGACCTCGAACAGCAGGCTCTCGAGGAACCGCGACAACACTAGCGACGACGCCAGGCCGAGGACGACGCCGCCAAGCATCAGCGCCATGCCGCGGCCGACGACGAGCCGCAGCACGTCGGCCGACTCGGCCCCCAAGGCGATGCGAACGCCGATTTCCAGGGTTCGCTGGGCGACGCTGTAGCTCATCACGCCGTAGATGCCGATGGCGGCGAGAATCATCGCCGAGCCGGCGAACGCGGCGAGCACCGACATGAGCAGCCGCGGTAACATCGCCGGGGGCTCACCCTGGTCCAGACCGAACTGCCTGGTGTCCCCGGCGAAGTTGGGGTCGGTGGCGGCGCCGGCAACGTTCATTGTCGAACTGTGCGTCCCACATCCGAACATCGGAAAAAAGTTGCAACCAAACCGTGGGCTCGGACGTCTTAATCCATGAAGCGAAACGGGCCTCCCGTTTCCCCACCCGCCCTGAGAGAAGCAACGATGATTTCAATCAACGCAGTCGGCAGACGAGTCACGGCGATGCTGTTCGTCGCGACCGCAACGGCGATCGTCGTGGGTCCGGCCGGCGCCGCCTCCAAGGACGACTGCGCAGCGGCCCAGGCCGAGGTCATCGTACGGAGTGCGCCGGCGGCTCATGTTCGCCTGCTCGCCCACGAAGCGCAGCTTCTGCGCATCATCGTGTCGGTCCACCGAGACACGCTGGTCGCCCTCGACCGGGACTTCGAAACCCTCGAGTTGAAGCGCTGGCAAGCCACCCGTCACATGAACAAGGGCGCCGACGGCCGGCACCCGCTGAGTGTCGGCATCGACGTTCTGGCAACGTTCGCGCGCTTGCCCGGCCAGGCCGCAATCGCCGCGCGGCAGACTCTGGTGGCCCTCGCCAAGGTCACACCGCGCGTGTTTCGCGCCGTTCTCTGATCTGCGCCACCCCGAGCACGGCGCCGGGCAACTCCCTGATCAGCGTTGTTTCCGTGACTTCGTTGGCCAAATCGACGTCTTCGCCGGTTTCGGTCACCACCCTGATGTAGTTGCCGGTCAGCCCACTCCACCGCAGGCATTCCGGCCTCGGCTCCGCCGACTCCCACAGCACCGGAACAGTCCGGCCTATGAAGCGCGCCTTGAAGCCCGCCTCGCAAACGGCCCCCAGCGCGTGCATTCGATTGCTGCGCTGCTGGGCGACGGGAGGCGGTACGCGCCCCGGCATCGTCGCCGCCACGGTGCCCTCCCGGGGCGAATAACGAAACACGTGCAGCTTGGCGAACTCCATCTCCTCGACGAAGCCGAGGGAGGTTTCGAATTCCGCGTCGCTCTCGCCGGGAAACCCGACGATGATGTCGGTCGTGATCGACAGTTCGGGGACCGCCTCCCGCGCCTGACCCACCAAGGCGCGGAAGGAAGCCTGGTCGGTTCGTCGGGCCATGCGGCGGAGGGTCTCGTCGCAGCCGCTCTGCAGCGGCAGATGCACGTGCGGCAGCAGCCGTGGGTCCTGCGCCCAGAGCGAGAAGAACTCGGCCCCGAGGTCCCAGGGCTCGAGCGAAGATAGCCGCAACCTCGGGATGGTCGTTTCATCGAGGATCGCGCGGACCAGCCTGAGGAGCCCCTCTTGATCGTTGCGATCGTGGCCGTAGCTCCCCAGGTGGACGCCGCTGAGAACGGCTTCGCGGTAGCCGGCGTCCACCAGCTCGCGGATCTCCGCGACGATCTCGCTCACCCCCCGGCTGCGACTGTCGCCCCGAGCCACGGTCACGATGCAAAACGTGCAACGGTTGTCGCAGCCGTCCTGCACCTTGACGAAAGCACGGGTTCGCCCGTTGCGGTTCCCCGCCGGCGCGCCATCGGGTTGCAATGGAAACGCATCGGGAGCCGGCACGACCTGGGCATCGCGAAGGATCCCCGCTTCCTTCAAGAGGCGCGGTAGCTCGTCTTTGTCCTGGTTGCCAACCACCAGGTCGACGCCCAACGCCGCGACCTCGCCGGGCGACAGCTCGGCGTAGCATCCCGTCACGACGAGCGCCGCCGTGGGGTTCGCCCGGCGCCAATGGCGGATCAGCTTGCGCGACTTCCGCGCCGCCACGTGGGTCACCGCACAGGTGTTGAAGACCATCAGGTCGGCCGCCTCGCCGGGCCCGACGATGCAGTGCCCGTCGACGGCGAGGGCACGCGCAAGGTGCTCGGCCTCACCGATGTTCAAGCGGCAGCCGACGGAATCGATTCGCACTCTCATGAGCGAGCCCGGATGGAAGGTGGTTCTCGCTTCTGCCCCTTAGCAGGGTGCTGAAGAACTCCCTCAAGACCCATCAGCGGCACCCCCGGGGGTTCTTCTGCCCCATGCTAGCTGCCAGATCGCGTACACCGCGATCAGCGCCCACACGACGTTGAGCGCCGTCGACGGATACGACATGTAGTAGAACGTGTTCGCCGCCAATCCGAGGCCGCCGAAGAAGTTGAGGCCCTGGTAGCTGTACGAGGCCGCCTTCACCTTGCCCGTCGAGACGAGACCATAGGCAATGAGGACCGCACCCGCGGCAAACCAACCGATCACATCGACGGCGAGCTTCACAGTGTGAGCGATTGTAGACTAGCCCGCATGTCTCAGCGCCCTTCGTCGCGAGGGCGCGGAGACATGCGGGCTAGCGGCGGCCCACCGGACCCGTCTCATTCTCCGCGACCGCCCCGGCGGCGAGCCGGATGCGCAAGGCGTCGCCGGGCTGGATGCGATCGACGAACCGGCCCCCCTCCACGACCCGGCCGAGAACCGGGTAGACGCCGGTCAGGTGCGGCTGCGGCGAGTGGACGACGAAAAACTGGCTCCCGCCGGTATCCCGGCCGGCGAGCGCCAACCCGACCGTCCCGGGCGTGTACGGAATCGGCGTTTCTTCGCTCCGCAGGCTTCCCGGTGCCCCACCGTACCCCACCGCCGTCGGGTCGCCCGCCTGGATGACGAAATCGGGGACCACGCGGTGAAACACCATGTCGTCGAAGAACCCGGCCTCCACCCAGTCCAGGTAGGCGCGCGCGCTGAGCGGCGCCCAGGCGGGTTGCAGCTCCCAGACGAACGTACCGCGGGACGTCTCGACCTCCAGCCGGGGCGGCGTCTGCTGCAACGCAATCAGCTCTTCGGCGAGTTGCCGATAGTCGGGAAGCGTCCGTCCGGTCTCGAGTGGCCCGATGGCTTCTGCGATGAGCTCCGCGGCCCTCGAGTTCGGCTCCGGGGGCACGTTGCGCAGGGCCCAAAGGCGGATGACGCGGTCGGGGTCGGGAAGCAAGGCCGAAGCGCGCAGGCGCATCGTCGCCGGGTCGATGGAGCGCGCCGCGTCCAGCAGGATCAAGCGCGGCTCGAGCGCTCCCGTGCCCGCGAGATCGCGCTGCGCATCCCAGATCGCGTCGGTCCAACGCGCCTGTGCGCCCTCTCCCCGCAGGGCGCTGGCCGCCCACAACCGGGCGATGACCTCGCCGGCCACCGCCTGCAAGACCGAGCTGCCGTCGCGCAACAACCGTTCGGCGGCCGCCGCCGCTTGCTCCGGGTTCACTGTCTCGATCTGGCGGAGCACTTCGGCACGCGCGGCCTCAGGCCCATAGGCGGCCAGGAGCGGGAGCCAGCCGTCGGCATCGGTCTCGCCGGCGGCGACCAGGGCGCGGACGACTTCAGCCGCCTCCAAGGGGGCGGTGGCGAGCATGGCCGGAACCTCGGAGACACCGGATTCCCGGGGCGGCGCCGCCATGCCATAGACCTCGCGAACCGCATCGAGACCATCGTCGGCGAGGCTGCCATCGCCCGCCGAGAGCGCCGCAACCGCGGCCGAGCGCTTGGCCGGATCGGCGCTACGGATGTCGATGATGACCCGATCTTCCGGCACCGAGAACCTGCCCGGGGCCCAGGCGAGCGCCTCGAGGGCAAGGCGTTGCACGTGGCGGTCGCGCTTCGCCGAGGCCCGCAAAACGGCGGTGAACACCTCGTCACCGAGGTCTGCTTGGCGCTGCCACAAAGCGATCGTCCAGTTCAGCGCCGCGCACACGACGCGCCAGTCATCGTCGTCGAGGAAGGTCGTCAAGTACCGGTTTGCAACGCCCACCGGGGCGCCGTGGAGACCCCGCATGGCGGCGACGCGGACCAAGGGGTCGGGATCGCTCAGCGCCGTGGCGAGCGCCGGCAGCGCGTCCGGGTCGTCGAGGCGGCGCAACGCCGTGGCGGCGGCGAATCGTACCGACGCCTCCTCCGATGCCAGGTGCGGGGCGGCCATCAACGGTGAAGCGCCGGGGAGCCGCCACCACGCCCCGAGCGCCGCCTCCAGCACCGGCGGCGGCCGGGCAGCATCCTCCAGAACCGCCGCCACCGCCGACACCGCCAGAGGATCGCCCTGAATACCCAGCGCCCACAATGACTGGGCGATCACTACCGGCTCGGGATCGTCCAGTAGGGTGACGAGTCGCTCGGCGATTCGGGTCCGGGTGGCTGCGCTCAGCGCCGGCTCGAGATCGAGCTCGAGTAGACCGAGGCCGAACGACGCCAGCGCCCGCACCGACGGCTCAGGGTCACCCACCATCTCGAGCAACCGGAGGTAACCCGCCGGCAGACCGACGCGGCCGATCGCCAAGGCTGCGCGACCACGGACCGACGCCTCCGGCGACGCGGAGAGCCGCAGCAGAGCTTCGGTGAGCTCGCGGCGGTCTTCCGCCTGCAGGATTGCGGCAGCGGCGTCGAGATCGGCGGGTAGCCCGAGCGGGAGCTCGTCGACCGTCAGGCGCCTGTTCTCCTGGGCGGCGTGCGCCACCGCGCCCGTAGCATCGCCGACGCCGAAGGCTCCCGAGCCCGCGATCCATAGCATGCCCATCGCCAGCACGGCGCCCGTCGTTGCCGATAAGCCCATCCCGTCGAAACTCGTCGAAGTTCGTGCTCGTCGTTTCACCAGGGCTCCGATCCAGATCAGTCGGGTGCTAGCAGGATACGCAGCATATGCCCCCACGGTACCCGTAACGGTACCCGCGGGGGGGTCTTCAGCACGCTGCTAGACCCAGCCGGACACCAGGGCTCCGATGACCCCGATCGGCACACCGTAACGGAGCCAAAGATACCAAGTGTTCACCCAGGCGGGAACGGTGCCATCGGCCGCCGCCATCTGCGCCGACGCCTGTCGTTTGCCGAGCCCCCAACTCAAGGCCGCGACAGCGATCACCGAGCCGAGGGGCTGCATGGTCGAGCCCCAGATCTGATCGCTCATGAACAGGTAGTCGAGCGACCGGGTCGCCCGTTCCGCAGAGGCTTCGTAATCAGTGTCGGCGGTCATGGCACTTGGTCCGCCACCTGATGACAGGTCGAGCATGGTCTACGCATCCAGCACTCACGGCGTCCGTCGCCACCACACTGGCGGCATTTCTACCACTCATGTTCTGGCCCGGTATCGCCGGTAAATTCATGCGTTATCTCCCGGTTACCGTGTTCATGGTCTTGTCTGGCTCGTTGTTATACGCGCTGATCTTCTGCCCTACATTGGGTACCTTGTTCGGGAAAGGTGGTGCGCGCGACCTCAAGTCGCAGGAAACACTCGCCCAGCTCGAAAATGGTGATCCCACCAAGCTGCGCGGGGTTACGGGTTGGTACGCGCGGCTACTGGTCCTCTCAAGTCGTTACGCGATCGTGACGCTTGCGATAACGGTCGCAATTCTGGGCGCATCGTTCTGGACCTATAGCACCTTCGGTAAGGGTATGGTGTTTTTCTCGGAAAGTGAGCCGCAGTATGCGCGCCTGAGCGTGCGTGCCCGAGGCAATCTGTCGGCGGAAGAGATCAACCGTTTGGTGTTCGAGGTTGAGCAGCAGGTCCTCGAGGTTCCGGGCATCAAAGGTATCAACACGCTGACCATGTTGAACGGTGGTAGTCGTGGTGGGGGCATGAGCAGCGCCAACCCTAAAGACCACATCGGCAGTATCTTCATCGAGCTGCACGTCGAGAACGAGCGAACGCTCAAGGGTTTCGAAATTCTCGAGCTCATCCGCGAACGAACCGCCGGATTGGCGGGTATATACGTTGAGGTGCAAGCTCAGGAACGTGGACCACCGGTAGGCAAGCCGATTCAAATCCAGTTGTCGGCGAACAGCAAGGACATCATTGCACCTGTGCTGGAACGCATTCGCGAACACCTCGATACTGAAGTAGAAGGTCTACGCGACGTTGCAGATACGCGCTCCCTACCAGGGATCGAATGGCGGCTTACGGTCGATCGCGCACAGGCGGCCTTGTATGACGCCGACGTTTCGCTTGCGGGTATCGCCGTTCAGCTCGTTACCAACGGCGTCAAAGTTGGCGAATACCGACCGGACAGCGCGGATGACACCGTCGACATCCGT
>JADFNY010000214.1 GCA_022563115.1 Acidobacteriota bacterium
GTGATGAACTGCCACCCGATGAGGCCGGCGACAATCAGGAGGATGCTGACGCCAATGGCGATTCTGCGCTGGATAATGTCATTTCTGGTTCGTTAGGCGGGAAGACCGGCGAGCTCCTCCTGCACGGCATCGATCAGCGGCTTGATCGTTTCGGCGCTGAAGTCGAAGCGGGCACCGGCCGCCTCGAAGAGCTCGGGAAGCGGCCGCGAGCCACCGAGCGCCAACGCGGTGTGATAGCCGCTGAGCGCTTCTCCCTGATCTTGCTTGAAGCGCAGCCAGAGCTGCAGAGCACCGAGTTGGGCGATGCCGTACTCGATGTAATAGAACGGGTGCAGGAACAGGTGCAGTTGGCGCTGCCAGAGGCTCTCGCGGCTCTCGCGGTGGCCGCTCCAGTCGACCGCGGCGCCGAAGGCCTTGTCGAGCTCCAACCAGCGCGCCGTGCGATCGTCGCGCGAATGCTCCGGATGAGCATAGATCCAGTGCTGAAAGGCGTCGATCTGGGCGATCCAGGGGAGGATCTTGATGATGCTCTCGAGGTGCTTGCGCTTGGCGCGGGCCGCGTCCTCGGCGTTGTAGAAGACACCGAGCTCATCGTCGGCGAACAACTCCATGGTCATCGAGGCGACTTCGGCGAACTCGATCGGTGAGTGTCGATATCCGACCAGCGGCTCGTGCTGGGTGGCGAAGGCGTGGAAGGCGTGACCGGCCTCGTGCAACAGGGTCTCGACGTCACGCTGCAAGCCGGTGGCGTTCATGAAGATGAACGGCCGCCGCTTCTCGTCGCGCGTCGACATATAGCCGCCCGGCGCCTTGCCCTTGCGTGACTCCAGATCCAGGTCGCCTTCCGAGCGCATGCTGGCGAACAGCGCCTCGAGCTCGGGGTCGAGCCGGGCGAAGATTTCCTGCACCCCCGATTCGAGCTGCTCGGAGCTCTCGAAGGGACGCAAGGGGTCGCGGCCAAGGGGGTCGACCTCGAGATCCCATGGGCGTAGCGTCTCGAATTCGTCGATCGTGCGCTCGCTGAGTGGAACGTTCGATCGGCCGCTCTTGCGTCTCGACTCCTGCGCCAGCATCTCGAATTGTCGCAGGTTCAAGTCGCGATACAGGGGCACCACCAGCTCGCGCACGGTCTCCTGGAAACGCTCCGAGTCCTCGATGCCGTAGTCGAAGCGCAGCATCGACTTGAAGGCGTAGCCGCGATAGTCGTCGAATCCGGCGTTGACGGCGATCTGCTGGCGTAGCTCGAGCTGCTTGTCGAAGAGCTCGTCCATCTCGTCGCGATCCTGAAGACGCCGGGCGGCCACCAGCCCCCACGCCTGCTGGCGGATCTCGCGATCGGTCTCCTCGAGGTACTTGGCCATCTGCGGCAGCGTGCGCTCCTCGCCCTTGTACTCGACAGTCATCCCCCCGGTGACCTTCTGGTATTGCTGCGCGAGCTTGGAGACCTCGGTCTGCAGCGGGATGTTCTGCTCGCGGAACAGCTTGATCTCGGCCTCGACCTGACGGTCAAGCACGCCGTAGCGTTCGGCGTCGAGGTCGGCACGACTCTCGCTGGCGACGTATTTCTCATTCAGCGCGTGGAAGTAGGGTTTTGCGCGCGGTGCGATGTTCTCGAGAAAGTGCAGGTAGGCCCGCTCCTTGTGGCTATCGCCCGTATCACAGGTCATCGCGATGTAGCGCTCGGAACGTTCCTCGGAGATGCAGGCGATCAGCTCGCTGTTGTCGAGCAGCCACTGCTCGAGCTCCGCCGATGTGTCGATCTGCCGGTCGAGAAGCATCTGCAACAGCGGCTCGATCGCATCCCAGTCGCCAAGATCGGCGTCGACCGGAACGAATGTTCGCGGGAAGGTCTCGGTGCTCATGCCTTCTTCACGGGGACGGCCTCGTCGACCCCGGCCCGCCGCCAACTCTCGATCAGATGCCGCGAGATCGAGATGCGTGGCGACAAGCGGAGCTCGCCCGCCTCGAGTCCGGCATCGACGTCTGCACGTGTGAACCAGCGCGCCTCCTCGAGCTCATCGTCACCGATCCGGATGTCGTCGTCGAGCGCTTCCGCGGTAAAGCCGATCATCAGCGAGGAAGGAAACGGCCAGGGCTGCGACGAATCGTAGCGAACCTCTCCCACGGTGATGCCCGCCTCCTCCTTGACCTCGCGGCGGACCGCCTGCTCGAGGCTTTCGCCCGGTTCGACGAAGCCCGCCAGCACCGAGTACCAGGTAGCGTCCCACTTCGCCTGGCGGCCGAGCAGTGCCCGATCGCCGTGGGTGACCAACACGATGATCGCCGGGTCGGTGCGCGGGAAGTGTTGACGGTCGCACTCGGCGTTGGTGCACCGCCGGATGAAGCCGGCCTCGAGCATCACCGTGCGACTGCCGCACACGCCGCAGTAAGCGTGCTGCTGGTGCCAGTGCAGCATGCCGCGGGCGTAGGCGAGCAAGCCACCGTCAAACCGATCGAGCAGCGGGCCGACGCGGCGCAGGCCGACGAAGTCGCCGCGGCCGGCGAGCGAGCGGTGCTTCGCAGCGTCGTCGAGATCCGACAAGTCGAGCGCGAAGTAGGTGTGTGGTCCCGAGTCGCCCAGCAGCACGGCGCGACGATGACCATCGAGCAGCGGCACCGCCTCGTCGGGCCGCAAGAAGACCGCTTTGAGGCGCCGATCAGGCGCCGCCGGAGCGTCGGGCCGACCGGCGAGCCGGTACTCGGTGTCGCCCTCGGCCTCGGCGCGGTCGACAAAGCTCTTCTCGCGCCACACCGGAACGAACAGAGTGCTCTCGGCGCTGAGGCGCGCGTTGACCCAAGCCTCGTCACACCGCTGCACCGCGGCCCGATCGATGTGCTCGCTGGTGTAGAAGTGCTCTTCGGACATGGACGGAGGTTACCGAGAACCGCGTTCCTCTGCCGCCCCGGAGGCTACGGCCGGCGCGCCTTGAAGTTGATCCCGTGGGTGCCGAACTTGCCGGCGCTCGACGCCTGCGGGGCGCCGGCGAAGACCGTCGCCTTCCAGGTGATCTCGAAACCCTCGAATCCGGCAGCCGCGACCGCGGCCTCGAGCTCTGCTTCCAGCAAAGCGCCGGCGATTCAGCCGGTCCAGAGGTCGATGTTCTGCTTGGCGGCGGCGGCGACCTCCTTCTCCACCATGATGTCGGCGATCTGCAGGCGGCCGCCGGGCTTGAGCACGCGAAACCACTCGGCGAGGGCGGTCGGCTTGCGGGGTGTCAGGTTGAACACGCCGTTGGAGATCACCACGTCGGCCCAGCCGTCGTCGACCGGGAGCTGAGGAGGACGACAGGTTCTCCGCTGCGAAGGTCTTCGTCGTTAAAGGTACGGCCATCGACGATCCGGAAGCCCATCATCCTGAAGAATCCGTCGGTTACCTTCCCGACCCGCACCCTCTCCGGGCCTTCGGGCCCGATCAGGTCGCCCTGGTCCGATGTGTACGCCTGCCAATCAACGAACATGTCCGCGCGCTCGCGGAAGTGCGGCAGGTCGGCGAGTCGCGCCCCCATTTCCTGGCGCAGGATTCCCCATTCGAGCTGCTCGCGCCATACATGCACTAGGCGGTCGGCGTCGGGAAGCGGAAGTGGACGAAACAGCACGGCGTCGACGATGCTGAAGATGGCGGTGCTGGCGCCGATGGCGAGCGCGAGAGTCAACACCGCGACCGCGGTGAATGCGGGGCTCCGGAGCATGGCACGGGCGGCGACGCGAACGTCCCGGCCGAGATCTTCCGCCAGCTGCATGAGTTCCGGATGGCGCGGGTATCCGCGGGGCCGTGTCAAGGACCTCTTACCTCGGTGCGCGGCGCCCCGGCGATTTCGGTAACATGCGCCGGTATGAGGGAGGCCACCACCGACACGAGCACCCAGACGATCGACGTCGAGTACCTGGGCATGACCCGGTACATCGCCTGCTGCCTGCTCGAGGGCGACGGCCCGGCGATCATCGATCCCGGACCGACGGTGTCGCTCGGCAAGCTCGAGGAGGGACTGTGGCGCGCCGGCTTGTCGATCGACGATCTCGGCTCGGTGCTGCTCACCCACATCCACCTCGATCACGCCGGCGCCGCCGGCACCATCGTCAAACGCAATCCCCGCATCAAGGTCTACGTCCACGAGAAGGGCGCCTCCCACATGATCGACCCCGAACGGCTGCTGGCCAGCGCCGAGCACCTCTACGGCGATCAGATGGACGTGCTGTGGGGCGATTTTCTCGCCGTCCCCAAAGACAACGTCCGGGCGCTGTCCGGCGGTGAAGCCCTCGAGGTAGCCGGTCGCCAGCTCCAGGTCGCCTATACCCCGGGCCACGCGGTGCACCACGTCAGCTACCTGGATACATCGACCGGCACCGCGTACGTCGGCGACACGGCGGGCATCCGCATCGCCAACGATCCGTTCGTTCTGCCGGTCACGCCGCCGCCCGATATCGACCTCGAGCTCTGGGAGTCCAGCCTACAGAAGATCGAGGCCTGGCGCCCGGAACGCTTGTTCGTGACCCACTTCGGTCAGGCCGACGGCGTCGAGGGGCATCTCGATCGGTTCCGCGGGCATCTGCACGACTGGGCCACGGCGGTGCGACGGGGCGTCGAGAGCGACGCTTCCGACGAGCAGTGCGTCGAGGAATTCACCGCGTCGGTGGAATCTCGGTTGAACGAGAGCGTCTCTGCCGACAAAGTACCGCTGTATCTACAAGGGGGCGCGCCGTCGATGTCCTGGCATGGGCTGGCACGCTATTGGCGACGAACATTGGAGGCAACATGAAGGGGACCCGTAGCGCCGTACTTTTCCTGGCTGCTTTCGCTATCGCCTGCACGGGGGAAGCGGTCGACGTCGGTACCGCCGCCGCCCCGGCGATGGCACCGGAAGGCCGGCTGCAGCCGAATCGCGGCGCCAGCGGCGACGAGGATCCGTCGAACCCGCGAGCGGATAAGTACCATACGTCGGCTGAGGTCAACGCTTCGCTGGCGGCGTGGGGACGCGAGTTCCCCACCCTTACCGAGGTCTACTCGATCGGCACCTCGATCCGCGGCAATCCCTTGATGGTCATCGAGATCACCAACAAGAAAACCGGCGCGGCCGAGGACAAGCCCGGTTACTACTACGACGGCAACATCCACGCCGGCGAATTGACCGGCGGCGAAGTGGCACTCAACTTCGCCTGGCACCTGCTGAGGAACTACGGCAGAGATGAGCAGGTTACGCGGCTCCTGGATACCCGCGTCCTGTACATCCGTCCGAAGTTCAACCCCGACGGCGCCGATCTGGCGTTGACCACGGCGCAGACGCTGCGCTCCACGCCGCGTCCGTATGACCAGGACGGCGACGGTTTGCTCGACGAGGACCCTCCCAACGATATCGATCGCAACGGCCACATCACCCAGATGCGGGTGCCGAACCCCGACGGGGCCTGGTACATCAGCCCCGACGACCCGCGGCTCATGCTGCGCCGGCCCGGGGTTGGCGGCGGTCGCGGAGGTCGTGGGGGCAGCGCTCAGGGGCCCCCGCCGCCCCCGGGCACGCAGTTTTACGACGTGATGAGCGAGGGGTTCGATGACGACGGCGACGGCCGCGTTAACGAGGACGGCGTCGGCGGCATCGACATGAACCGCAACTTCCCGCGTAACTGGGGGCTGGAGTTCGAGCAGCGCGGCGCCGGGCCGTATCCGCTCTCCGAGCCGGAAACCCGGGCCACCATTGCCTTTCTGCACACCCACCGCAACGTCACCGGCGTCTTCCACGGGCACACGTCGGGCGGCTTCCTGTTTCGGCTGCCCTCGACCACTTCCTGGGATGATTATAATCTGGCCGATCAGCGCCTCATCCTGGAACTGTCCGACAAATATCACACCACCACCGGCCAACCCGTGCATCCCAGCTACAGCAACCCTCGCGTGCACCGGCACGGCACGCTGATTAGCTGGTCCTACTGGGATTTCGGGGTGGTGGGGTTCGTCCCCGAGTTCTGGGGCGGCTTTGGGCGCGATTACGACGGCGACGGCACGGTCACCGAAGTCGAGCGCCTGCGCTGGAACGAAGAGGAACTCGGCGGCGACGGCTTTGCCGGCTGGGCGCCCTACGACCATCCGCAACTCGGCGCGGTAGAGGTCGGCGGCTGGCGCGCGCGGTTTACGCAACGCAATCCACCGCCGCACTTGCTTCAGGGCGAGATTGAGCAGTATGTCGAATGGATGCTGTGGCTCGCCGAGATCAGCCCGCGTGTGGTCATCAAGGACGTGGCGGCCCGCCCCGTTGGCTCCGAGAACGTGGTGAAGGTGACGGTGGTGATCGAGAATGAAGGGTATCTGCCCACCCACATCACCCAACGCGCCCTGGAGGCAGAAATCGCCGTCCCCGTACGCGCCATGGTGAGCCTCACCGATGCCGACCTGATAACCGGAAGCGAACGGACGGACCTCGGCCACCTGCCCGGCGCCCGCGACACCCAGGGTGCCACCGGAACCGGCGCCTCCCGCCGCACGCTCGAATACGCCGTCCGCATCACCGGCTCCCACCCGACCTTTTCCATCGCCGTCACTTCCGAAAAAGGCGGCGTGGCCCGGCGAGCAGTCTCGCTACGACAGTAAGGGCTCACTGGCGAAGAGCGATGAGTCATCTGATAGCTCGCTGCTGAGGCGCTCTGCCATCTGACAGTAAGGGCTCACCGGCGGTGAGC
>JADFNY010000215.1 GCA_022563115.1 Acidobacteriota bacterium
ACTTCAACCGCTACACCGCTGGGCAGTTCAGGGCCAACGACCACTTGAAGCTCGCGGCGGTCTGTCGGGAGCTGAATGAGCGTCGTGTCCGGTGGGCGGTCACGAACAGCGAAACACCGTTCGTGCGCAAGTTATTCGATGGGTTCAACATCCGTCCGATCGCCAGTCGACGGGAGATCAACCTGAACCCCCGAAACCGTGGCATGACGGAGTTGCTAACCACGAACTACTAGGCGGCATTGTCGGCACTGCCAGTCGACGGGCCGGCCGCGACCTGAACCGCGTCACCGTCGTGCCGACGCTCGTCCTTGCGCGTAATGCTAGCGAAGGGGAGCCTGAGACAGTCGGCGTGTGTGTTTCATCCATGTCCGCACGTCGGCGGCCGGAGGTTGCCCCAGCCCGGCGTCGATCGCGCCGGCGCCGGGCACCTTCTACCAGCCGGCAACCGCCAGGCCCCTTTTCTGCGTGCGCTCGAAGCGGGCCGCGTTCGAGCCCAACAGCGGGATGACCGTGAGTCCGGCCATCGACCTCTGGTAGAGGTTTGGCATCGGCCCCTGGCCGAAACCGCTAGGCGGACGGAGGGAAGGTGGCGAGATGGAACTGGACTTGCTCAGGCAGCATCGATCGTCACGGGAGATCGCACAGCTTGCTCCGCCAAGCATCCACGCAATCAGTGCGCTAGGGGTGGCGCTGATTGCGGTCGCGTCACTAATCGGAGTCTCGTTCGCAGATGCGGGGTGGCGCAACGGGCTCTATCTAACGCTCCTCTTGTTCGCGGTGGTTCTATTGGCCCGGAGCGGCGTCCGCCTTCGTAGATCGTCTCGAGAACTACTGGCTGGAGTTGCACCACTACGGCGCCGCGTCGTGGCCACCTGGGCAGCGGGTGGGGCCGCGCTGGGAATTGCCGCATGGTTGTTTTTCGTGTCGTCGCTCCCGGTGGGATTGGGAGTCGTCGCGGTAACGACGGGCTGCGCTGCGATGCAGGGCTGCATCCGCGAGGAGGTCAGTCGGCATCTGGCGGCTCGCTCAGAGGCCCGTCGGCGATGAACGCGATCTGGCTGCTGCCATCGGCCGTAATGACGCGCTTTCCGCCGAGCTGAATCCTCACCGATCGCCCGTCAGTCGCGACCAAGCGGTCGTGGTAATTAGGGTCTGTGGGATCGTTCGGCTTGCTGATCGGGCGCGGCGCCGACAAACGCACCGCGGGCGACTTCATCACCGTCTACGGAGCCGAGTAACCTTGGGTGTTCTGGCAGGGACTCCGCAAGGACTCCCAACTTCTAGACGCCCTTGGGTTCGCCGCCGAATCTCTGTAAACGCTTTCCAGTCCTACATTTCCAAAGAGCCGACGCGGGGAGTTGAACCCCGGACCTGCTGATTACGAATCTCGGGCCTCGTGTTTGCTCAAATCTGCTGCAGTCTTGAAAACCCTCATATAGGGTGTTTCTCTCGATTCGGTTTGCTCAAGCCAGCATACCGACGGCAAACCCGACGAGGCTGACGGCGACCCGCTGTCGCAGGACCGCTGTATAGTGCGGGTCGTCCGACTTCGCTTCGAGCGCGGTAGGGCTACCGAACTCCGGGCGCCCGTTCAGCGGGGCTGCCGCAGCAAGGAGAAGTCCCATGCAAGGCAAGACAAGGCACACGTGGCTGGTGGGCGCGACGTCCCTCCTGGTGGCGACGATCAGCTGCGCGCCGGCCGATACGGGTGCCCCGCGCACGTTTATCGTCGATGCACGGGTGATCGATGGCACCGGCGGCCCGTCACGCCAGGTCGACGTGCGGATCGATGGCGACCGCATCGGGGCTATCGGCGATTTGCAGCCGCAAGGCCACGACATCGTCGTCGACGGCGGCGGCCTGGTGCTGGCGCCCGGCTTCATCGACAGCCACAGCCATCACGATGGAGGCCTGCTCGACGAGATGCCCGACGCGCTCGCCGTGGTCAGCCAGGGAGCGACGACGATCGTCGTCGGTCAGGATGGCGAACAGCAGTACCCGCTGGCGGATTTCTTCACGCGGCTCGAGGAAGCGCCGGTGGCGATCAACGTCGCGTCGTACGCGGGCCACGGGACGATCCGCGGCATGGTCATGGGTGACGACTACATGCGACCGTCCACGGACGCCGAGCTGGCGGACATGGGGACGCTGCTGCGGACCGAGATGGATGCCGGCGCCCTCGGGCTGGGTACCGGGCTCGAATACGACCCGGGTAGCTTCTCCACGCCCGAGGAGGTGGTGGCGCTCGCCAAGGTCGCCTCCGCATACGGCGGACGCTACATCAGCCACTTCCGCAGCGAGGACCAGTACTTCTGGGAGGCGCTCGACGAGATCATCAACATCGGCCGCGCGACCGGCATGCCGGTGCAGGTCTCGCACATCAAGCTGGCGATGCCGCGCTGGTGGGGCCAGGCCGACCGGCTGATCGCCACGCTCGACGAGGCCCGTGCCTCGGGCGTAGAGATATCCGCCGACATCTATCCGTACGCGGCCTGGCAGACCGGCTTCCGCTGGCTGCTGACGGTGTTTCCGGACCGCGACCCGAACCGTCGCGAGGGAGCGGAGTACGTGCTTCAGCAGATGCTGCGGCCCGATGGGGTGCTGTTGGTCAACTACCCCGCGCGGCCCGCGTACAACGGCATGACCGTGGCCCAGATCGCCGAGGAACGCGGCGACGATCCGGTCACGACGCTCATGAGCCTGCTCGCGGAGGACTCCGAGTTCGCCGAGCAGGGCGGCGAGGCGGCGGCCTCGTCGATGCTGGGGTTCGCCATGGACGAGCCCGACATCGAGGCGATCATCGCCTGGCCCCTCGCCGTCATCTGCAGCGACGGCGGCCTGGCCGGCGCCCACCCACGGGGCTACGGCACGTTCAGCCGCTTCCTCGGCCACTACGTGCGGGAGCGCGGGGTGATGAGCCTGGAGGAAGGCGTGCACCGGATCACAGGGTTGCCGGCGGCGCACTTGGGGATCGTCGAGCGAGGCACCATCGAGATCGGGGCCTACGCCGACCTGGTCTTGTTCGATCCGGCCACCATCATCGATCGTTCGACGGTGATGGAACCGCACCGTACCTCGTCGGGGGTCGACACCGTATGGGTCAACGGCGAGGTCGTTTACCAAGGTGGGCAGACCACCGGCGCGCGGCCGGGAATGCCGATTCGTCGTGCACCCGCAGCAGGAGACATATCGGGGCCGGATGTCGCCGAGCAGTAGGGACGTCTAGCGCCGCTCGAATACGATCCCACGCTCGGAGCCGGAGTCGAGCGTCAAACCGACGACGCGCCCGGCGGTGTTGCGCACCGGTCGAAGCGTCGCCGAGCGGCGACCCGCGAGCCCCTGATCTCCGAAGTGGAACTGCAACCCACCGTCGGCCATTGGCATCAGCCCGAGCGGCGGGTCTTGCTCGATGCGCACGACGACGCGATCCTCCTCGACCGCGAGACGATAGGTGGCGTCGAGCTCGGGGGCAAAGTAGTCACCGGCCAGCTCGGCCATCTGCATGGCGGTAAGGGTCAGCGGCTCCGGTTCCGCGTCGGAGGTTGCATCTGCGTCGGGCTGCGAGTCGCCGTCCTCGACCCGGGGGCCGAGGCGATCCCCCAGATAATGGTCGGCGACCAGTTCGGCGATCCGCCCCGGCTGCGCGTAGCCGGCGTTGCACGAGAGGGCGATCGAGAACCTCGGCTCGACGAAGCGCACGAGCTGGGTGAGGAAGCCCCAGGAACCGCCGCTATGGCCGACGGTTCGCAGGCCGCGGTACTCGCTCAGGCGTAGGCCCTGCGCGTAGCCGACGGGCTCGCCGTTGTCGAGGTGGCCCTCGGTCAGCATGAGCTCGTGGATCTCCGGTGAGGGCTCGCCATGCAGCCAGTCGTCCCAGCGCAGGAGGTCGGGCATCGTCGCGTACAGCTGGCCGTCGCCGGTGACGTCGAAGTTGTAGTTGTGCACGATGCGCAGTTCGCCCTCGTCGTTGCGGTCGTAGCCGATCGCGCGCCCCGGGACGATCTCCTGTACGTCCTCGTACATGTGGCTTCCGTCCATTCCCAGCGGATCGAAGATGCGCGCCTGCGCCATCTCGCCCAGGGACTCGCCCCCGGCGCGCTCGAGGATCTGGGCGAGCAGCATGTAACCCGTGTTGCTGTAGCGATACTGCTCACCAGCCGGGAAGATCGGCGCTCGTTGCCGCGACATCATGGCCAGGATCTGAGCGTGCGAGATGGGGAAGTAGTTGTCGCGCCCGGCAAGCGGAAACAGGTTCAAGTAGTTGCGCAGTCCACCGGTGTGATGGAGCAGATGGCGGATGGTGATCGGACGCGCGTACTCCGGTAGCTCCGGCAGCCAGTCGCGCACGTCGTCGTCGAGCGACAGCTTGCCCGCAAGCGCCAGCATGCTGAGGCTGGCGGCGGTGAACTGTTTGGTGACCGAGCCGACGTCGAACAGCGTCTCCGGTGTGTTGGGAATGTCGTGATCGAGGTTGGCATAGCCGTACCCGCGCGAGTAGACAAGCTCACCGTCTTGGGCCACCGCCAGGCCACACCCCGGCGATCCGGGCCGATCGAACTCGGCAAACAGGGCGTCGATCGCGGCGTTGTCGGCGCCGACCTCGCCAGCGGCCGTAGCGACCGGCGGCGTGTTGCTTGCGAAAGAACAGCTGGTAAACAGCAGAGCCAACATGGCTGCTCCCGCGAATCGGGATGCCGTGGTCGTGAGCGTGAAGCTGATGAACGGCCTGAGCGACATGATGCCCTCCGGAAATCGACCCCGGGGCCGATGTTGTGCGCTTGCTTGGTTGACGCCGGGTTGCAAATCCGTGTACCAACGCCGTGTTGACCGCCGTAGGGTATAGGAATCCGCTTTCTGCCTGCCCGATAGCGTCCGGGAGAGTCGCACGTGACTGATACCGAGATAACGCTGCTGGACGGGGCCACAGGGACGGAACTGCGGGCCCGTGGAGTACACGTGCGTGACTACAAGTCGTCGCTGTGGTCGGCGCTCGCCTGTGTCGAGGCGCCGGACGCCGTAATCAAGCTGCACCGGGACTATCTTGACGCGGGCTCTGACATCATCACGGTCAACAACTATGCGGTGACGCCTGTGCTGCTGGCGCGGGAAGGCTTGGAGAACGAGCTCGAGGCGCTGACGGTGAAGGCCGCACAATGCGCCGTCGCGGCGCGTGACAGCGCCCAAAGGCCGGCGCGCGTGGCGGGCTCACTGGCGCCCCTCAACACGACCTTTGATGCCGGTCTGGTCGGCGACTTTGACGACAATGTCGCCCATTACCGGCGCATGGTCGCCGCGCTCAACCCCTATGTAGATCTGTATCTCTGTGAAACCCTGTCCACGGCCGAAGAAGCCCGCGCTGCCGCTGTTGCGGCGCAGGAGTCCAGCAAGCCTTTCATGGTCAGCTGGACTATTGAGCGCCAGGGGAAGTTGCTGCGTGGCGGCGACAACTTTTCCGAGGCGGTGCAAGCGCTTGATGGCTTCACGCCTGATGCGCTGCTCGTCAATTGCACCAGCTGTAACGCGGTCACGGCCGCAATCCGACGCTTGCGCGGGCTGACCGATCTGCCGATCGGCGGTTACGCCAACCCGGTGCTCGACGAACCCGAGGGCGGCGAGCCGGAGTTCGAAATCTCGAAACCCATCGGGCCGGATGATTATGCGGCGGTCGCCAAAGGCTGGGTCGCGGACGGCGCCACCGTCATTGGCGGGTGCTGTGACACCAACCCGGACTTCATCGCCGCGCTACGTCGAATGGCCCGACCGCAGCTATGACCGGAACCGGGACGAACCCAGATGACGGTCAGACGCCAGATGAGCAGAGCCGCCAGAGGCGCGGTGCTGAGGCCGTCTACTCTCATTTCGGAGACACTCCGGCGGCTCTTGGCAATAGCACCGCTGGGGCGGACGGGCGGATACGGTCTCGTTCTCGACATGGTGGACATCCTCCACCCCAAGCTCTAGACCGTCCACGGAACTGAGGCAACTCCAGTTCAAACGCCAATTCCGCGACCCAATCCGTGACATCTGTCTTTGGCCACAGCTTAGCTGGATTAGGTCTGCAAATAGACTTCCTCCTGCGGCTGGATGACTACGAAGCCTTCACCCCGAAACAGCATCTGTATCGACTCACCGCTTCCTCGCCCCAGAAACGTCTTGAAGGATATATCCGTCTTGAATTCCGGACTCAGACTTCCGGACCATGCAACCGTAGCGTTCGGATCAGTCACCACAGGGTCATCTGGGCGCACCATGAGTGTCACAGGGTCGTAATGTGTCGTAATCGCCAACAGACCTTTGCCCTCCAGTTTCACATTGAAAAGGCCGCCCGCAAGCATCCCAGCGACTTTCCGCATCAACTTGATGTCCCAGTCGAGTCCATCTTCAAAAGCAAGAATATCGTTACCATTGACGAACAGGGTGTCCCCGCTCAGATCCAGAATCGAAATCTTCTTTCCCCCATCGGCCAGGTAGAGCACTCCGTGTCCTTCAGCTTTCGTTAGTTTTGTGCCTTCACCGCTGACGGAGCGCTTCAGGAACTTACCAACCCCATGCTCCAGTATGCCTTCTCGGGTGAACTTGATCTCTCCCTTATAGGCAACCATGGCCCCCATCTTTGTCCATACA
>JADFNY010000003.1 GCA_022563115.1 Acidobacteriota bacterium
GTGCGTGCCGAAGCGTCTCTCGAACGTGCCCGGGAACGGCTCAAGAACCCCGAGGATGGCGCCGATGTCGAGCGCACCCTCGAAGCCTTGAAGCGTTCCACCGTGCGCTTGCAGGCGGCGCGAGGAGGCACCACCGAGAGCTGAGGCCGTACCCCCGAGTCGGCGCTCCTGTTGGCGACTTCACCCCGGTGGTTGCAATGAGAGGGCGACCAGCGGTCAAATAGGGAAACTGCGGGGAGGACAAGACGATGAAAACTCGCAATACGTGGGCCGTAGTGTTGATGCTCGGTGCCATCGTGATGACCGGCTGCGGCACGGTCACCGAGGTTCAACTCGGCGCCGTTCTTTCGCTCCAGGGACGCGCGTCGTCGTACGGCCAGGCGATCCAGCGCGGCATCGAGGTTGCGGTCGACAAGGTCAATGCCGAAGGAGGCGTCGGCATCGCCGACAGCGGCACCCGAGTGCCGCTGTCGGTCCTCGTTCGCGACGCCCAGAGCGACCCCCAGATCGGGTTGCAAGTGGCGCGGGAGCTCATCGACATGGGCCATACCGCGGTGATCGGATCGGACGACAGCGCCGTGACGCTGGCGATCGCCGACTTGTTTCAGCGGTCCGAGGTGGTGCTGATCTCCCCGTCATCGTCGACGCCGGCGCTCAGGGGCAAGGGAAGCTACATCTACCGCAACTACCCGAGCGACGAGTTCGAGGCCGTAAGCATCGCGAGCTACATCTACAACGTGGCCGGAACCGACGAGGTCCACGTCATCAGCAGCCAGAGCGAGTACGGCCTCGGCATCAAGAATGCGTTCATCGCGCGTTTCCGCGCCCTTGGGGGCGACGCCGAGATCCAGGTTTCGTTTCCGGCGGAAGAGCCGGACGTCGGGGCGCGCCTCGAAGATCTTGCTGCCACCAAGGCCGGTGGCATCTACATCGCCGGTTACTCGGACGAAACTGCCGCCATCGCGAGAATGTTGCGCGATGCGGGCATCGACCTTCCGCTTTTCGGCACCGGCGCGATTCTCCCGGACGAGCTCGTCGCAGCGGGCGGGGACGCGGTCGAGGGTCTGGTGTTTCCGACGGTCATGTTCGACGCTGAGGAAGAACCAACCGCCGATTTCATCGCCGCATACCGCAACAAGTTCGGGTCCGACCCCGACATCTACGCGGCGCACGGTTACGACGCCGTCCTGATCATCGTCCAGGCGATCGAGCAGGAAGGGCTCAGCTCCGACAACATCTCGTTCTACATGAACGCGATGAACCCGTTTGCGGGGGCTGCTGGCAGCACCAAGTTCGATCAGGACGGCAACGCTCAGAAGTTCCACCGCATGTGGGTCATCGATAACGGCCAGGCCCGGGCCCTCGAGGGCATCGCCTCGGGTGGCTCGCAATAGAGTTTTCCGGCCGTAGGGGCAGTCCTTCCTGGCGACGGAAGTCCCACTTGCGAGACCCACCACACGTTCCCGACGACCTGCTAGTGTCCACAGCCGGTCCACAGGCCGTGAACAACCTGTGCAGGCGCGATCCGCGGCGCTTCCACAGATATCCAACAGGGTTGTGCGCCACACGGAGAGCCGTGTTCAACAGGCATCGCAGAGGTGTTCCCCTCGTCGCGGGGTCGGTTTTCGACCGTTTTAGAACAGTTTTCCTGCTGTTCGGCTTGCCTTTTCCACCGTTGATGCACAGGCTTTTACGCGTCCCTGAGCAGGTTTTCCGCCACCGACGCACCGGCTTGTGCACAGCCGATCCACATTGATATCCACAGATGAAACACGGCCTCAGCAACCTGTTCCGCCATCGCGGGTTGATCCAGAGCCTGGTGACGCGCGAACTGAAGGCGCGCTACCGTGGTTCGGTAGGCGGCTATCTGTGGTCGTTTCTCAACCCGCTGCTGCTGCTGCTGGTCTACACGATCGTCTTCACCACCGTGTTCACGCCGCCGCGGGCGCAGGGGGCGGACATCGAGCCGTATCCGCTCTTCATGTTCTGTGGGTTGTTACCGTGGACGTGGTTTGCGGCTTCGCTGACCGACGCCGCCAACTCGCTGATCACCGGCGGGAACCTGATCAAGAAGCTGATCTTTCCGGCCGAGGTCCTGCCGGTGGTCAGCGTGCTGGCCAACGGCGTGCACTACCTGCTCGGGCTGCCGGTCTATCTGATCGCCTGGTTCATCTTCAAGCCTCAGGGGCTGAGCGTGCATGTCCTTTGGCTGCCGCTGGTGCTCTTCACGCAGTTGATCCTGTCGCTCGGCCTGGGCCTCATCCTGGCGGCGCTGGCGGTGCACTTTCGGGACATCCGCGACATCCTCGCCAACACCCTGACGCTGTGGTTCTTCCTCACGCCGATCATCTACTCGCGCGCCTTCATCCAGGCATTGGCGGAAGAAGAGAACGCCTCGTGGGTGCCGAAGGTCGTCGCCCGGGTGCTCGATCTGAACCCCATGACCCACGTCATAGACGGCTACCACCTGTCGATCTTCGAGGGCTCGCTGATCAACTGGAAACGGCTGCCGGTGACGCTGGCGGTTGCGTTCCTGGTCCTGATCGTCGGCTACTGGTTCTTCGACCGGCTGCGCGATTCGTTCCCGGAGGAGGTGTGACGATGGGCGCACGGAGACACGCGACCGTGGGAGCACCGTGATGGCGGCAACGAGCCACGTCCCGCTGGCGCCGGTCGTTCGGGTCGTGAACGTCGACAAGCGCTACCGCAAGGTGGCGCATGCGCATCGCTTTCTCACCCTCAAGAGCGCCATCGTCGGCGGCGACCTGTTCAAGGCACTGGCCCCCAGTGAGGTGTTCACCGCCCTCGACGGCGTCAGCCTCGACATCAGTCACGGCGAAACCCTGGGCGTGATCGGCAGCAACGGCGCCGGCAAGAGCACCCTGCTGAAAATCATCGCCGGCACCGCGAAGCCGACCGCCGGTACGGTGACCGTCGACGGCACGATCTCCGCCCTCATCGAGCTCGGCGCCGGTTTTCACCCGGAGATCTCCGGGCGCGAGAACGTGTTCATCAACGGCATCATGCTCGGGCTGTCGCGCCGGCAGGTCGCGGAACGTTTCGACGACATCGTTTCGTTCGCCGAGCTGCAGGACTTCATCGACGCGCCGGTGAAGACCTACTCGAGCGGCATGTACATGCGTCTCGGGTTCTCAGTCGCGGTCCATATCGAGCCCGATGTGTTGCTCATCGACGAGGTGCTGGCGGTCGGCGACGAGGCGTTCGTCCACAAGTGCCTCGACAAGATCGCCGAGTTCAAGCGCCGCGGAAAGACGATCCTGCTGGTCAGCCATAGCCTGGAGTCGGTGCGGCGGCTGTGCGACCGGGTGGTGTGGATGAAGGACGGCTCGATCGAGCAGGCCGGCGATCCACCGAAGATCATCGACGCCTACCTGCAATGGGTGGCGCGCAAGGAGGAAGGCGAGCTCGCGGCCGGTTACGAGCGCCGCAGCGCCGCCGCTGAGATCGGAACTGCAGCGGACGCCCCGGGGGCGGGTGACAAAAGCGCCACCGGCTCCCTCGATGGCGCCGGCACGGCGGTTGGCGCCCAAGAACCGACCGGCGCGGGCTCCGGCGAGGCGCCCTACGAGGCCGGACGTTGGGGCAGCCAGCAGGTGCTCATCGATCAGGTGCGGCTGCTCGACGCCCAGGGCGCCCAGCACTACGTCTTCGCCTGCGGTGACCCGATGACGATCGAGCTCACCCTCCGAGCGAAGGAGGAGGTCGACGACTTCGCCGTCGGCATCGGGGTGTTCAACACCGACGGCGTCTGCTGCTACGGCACCAATACCGACATCGAACGCCTCGGGGCCGGCAAGCTTCTGGGCACCGCCATCGTTCGAATGGAGATCCCGGAGCTCAACCTCATCGAGGGCACCTACTACCTCGACCTCGCCGTGCACCGGATCGACGGCTACCCGTACGATTATCAGCGGGGTCTCACCCAGTTCCGCACGACCTCGACGATCGCCGACATCGGCGTCGCCCGCCTGCCGCACCGCTGGAGCTTCGAGGGTGGGATCGAGTGGAAGAAGACCACCGAGACCGGCGGCGACGGTTCCGCGACGTAGCCCGACACCTGTGCGCACAGCGGGCCGGGAGGAGCCGAAGGCTCCGACAGGTCCATGAGCAACGGGTTGGGGTGGGGCTACCACTACCCTTCCTCATTGGTAAGACGGGCAGGTTGTGCCCACCCCCCTCCTCTCACTCTTCCGGCTCATTGCCAGAGGAATCGGTTAGGTGCCCGCCCCTGCCCCCGCTCCCCCGGGCCGCTGGACGATTGGTCAGGGGGCAAACGGATCACGGGCGCGGATCGTCGAGAACTTCTTGAAATCGGCGTCGTTCGAGTACAGGAGGGGCACCCCGTGCTCGAGCAGGATGGCCACCAGATGGGCGTCCGGCGTCAGGTTTCCGCGCACGACAATGCCTCGGGTCACTTCGGCGTAACACTCCCAGAACCGGTCTCCCTCGCCCAGAGCCCGGACATTGGGAAGCGCGAGCAGCGAGTTGATATTTCTCCTCGCCACCACCGGGGCGAGCGGTCTCGAGAAGATCCCTGGGTGGGTGGCGATTCGCAGGTAGCTCATCAGGGTCGGCCAGGCGAGACAGAAGAGCTCGGGAGCGTGGGCACGCGCTTGTAGAAAATCGACCGCGCCGTGATGAAACGGAGAGCCAGTGTCGGAGGCGTGCAGCAGAACACCGGCGTCGACCGCGAAGCTCACCGGCTATCGCGGTTCAGGGCCGCCTGTAGCGCTTCCTTGTCGCCGAGGTCAATGAGCGCCCCCATGTCCTGCGAGCACCAGTCGAGCGTACGGCCCGTCGGTTCCGGCCTCCGGCGTCCGAGAGCCTCGCTCAGCAGCTCCGAAACCAGTTGGCCCAGCGACTTGCCCTCGGTTTGTCGCAACCGCTTGAGCTCCCGCAGAATTGGGGTATCGATGTTCACCGTGGTTCGCGCCATGACATCTGATGCTAACAATATAAGCATCAGATGTCACCAATAGATTCGAGACGGCGTGGAGTACGCGCCGCCCGCTTCACCAAGCGAGACAGCCTCGGCGCACGCGCGTGACCTGCCGGCGTGGCACACTTGCAGCGTTGACCCTCGTCGGAGCCGGTCCGTCGGGGGATACGTGCGTTCAACCATGGTCCTCGCAATTGCTCCAAACGGTCGCTTCCATCGTTGCCGAGCACCCTGATCTGTTGGCAGTGGTGCGCGCACTCGACGAGCGCCAGACGGTTGTTCTGGAGGGCTTGGCGGGGAGCTACAGGGCCGCGGTTCTGGCGCGGTTGCAGGAAGCGGTTGGCCGGCCGCTGGCCGTCGTGTTGCCGGGCGGCGTCGATCGCGAGGCGTTGTTGCTGGACCTGCGGGCCTTTCATCCCGCCGCTGACGGCCACGGGAGAGTGGTCGCGTTCCCGCCGCTCGGCGTCGATCCGTACGGCATGCTGACGCCGCATCCCGACCACATCCGCGAACGCATCCAGACGCTCGATCGTTGCGCCGGCGGGCGGGTCGACATCGTGCTGGCTCCGATGCTGTCGTGGTTGGAGCGTCTGCAACCGCGCGATCGGTTTTTGGGCTCGACGCTGAAGATCGCGGTCGGGACCGAGCTGCCGCCCGAGGAGCTCGTCGCCGCCCTCGTCGGCGCCGGCTACCAGCGCCATTCGCTGGTCGAGTCGCTGGGCGAGATCGCGGTGCGCGGCGGCATCATCGACGTGTTCCCCCCCACCCGGGAGCATCCCGTCCGGCTCGAGTACTTCGGCGACGAGATCGAGTCGATCCGCGAGTTCAACCCCCGCGACCAGCGCTCGATGCGGTCCATCGAAGCGGTCGAGATGCCGCCGGCGCGCGAGCATTTCGACCTCGCCGCCTCGATCATCGGCGAGATCTCCGAGATCCACGAAACGGCCGGTAGCTCTGGCATCGCGGCCTCCCCCGGCGAGGAGGAAGCGCCCGGAGGCGGCGCGACGCTCGCCGACTATCTCGCCGATCCGCTCTGGGTCGAGATCGAGCCCGAGTCGTTCGCTGAAGAGGAACAAGACTGGGCCGCCCACCTCGACGAGCACTATCATCGTGCCCTCGCCGACGGCCGTGACGCTGCCCTCCCGGACGATCTGTATGGCGCGCTGGACGAGAGTCTCCACCGCACCGAAAGCGGCCGGCTCCTGATGCGAGAGCTCGCCACCGAAGGCACCGCTTCCGGAGCGGTCAAACTCATCGCCCAGCCGGCCCCGTCCTTCCACGGCCGCATGGCCGATCTGGCCGAAACCATCACCAAATCCCTGGGGGAAGGCGAGCGCATCTGCCTGGCGATGAACCGCCCCGGTTCCGCCCAGAGACTGGCGGAAGTCCTAGAAGAGTACGGCGTTTCGGTCGCCCTATCCCTGCCCGAGACAAGCCCGAGTGACCGCCCACCCCTCACCCCCGGCACCTGCTGGGTCATCTGCGCCGATCTGTCATCCGGCTTCCGCCTTCCCCAACAGCAACTCTGGCTCGGCACCGACGTCGAGGTCTTCGGCCGCACCCGCGTCCGCGTCCGCCGGCGTCGCTTCCACGGTGACGCCTTCCGGGCCGACTTCCGCAACCTCGCACCCGGCGATTCCGTCGTCCACGTCGAGCACGGCATCGGCACCTTCGTCGCCGTGCGCAGGCTCGACGTCGGCGGCGACGGGCACGAGTTCATGGAGATCCACTATCGCGGTGACGACCGGCTCTACCTGCCGCTCGATCAACTTCACCTCGTGCAGCGCTACCGCGGCGTCGAGGGGGCCGCGCCGAAGCTCGACAAGCTCGGCGGCACCGCGTGGGGCAACGTCAAGAGCCGGGTCAAGAAGGAGCTGCGCGAAATGGCCGGCGAGCTTCTCGAGCTGTACGCGGCGCGCAAGACCATCAAGGGTCACGCCTACGGCGAGGACACGCCGTGGCAGGCGGAGATGGAGGACTCCTTCGAATACGAGGAAACGCCCGACCAGATCACCGCGATCGCCGAGATCAAGGCAGACATGGAGGGCCCCAAGCCGATGGACCGTCTGCTGTGCGGCGACGTTGGTTACGGCAAGACCGAGGTGGCCATGCGGGCGGCGTTCAAAGCGGTCATGGACGGCAAGCAGGTAGCCGTGTTGGCACCTACAACGATCCTGGCCCATCAGCACTCCCTGACGTTCGCCAACCGGCTCGAGGCGTTTCCCGTCCGCATCGATCTGTTGTCGCGCTTCCAATCGGCGGGTGAGCAGAAAGAAACGATCGAGAAGCTCGCCGAAGGTGTGGTCGACATCGTCATCGGCACCCATCGGATTCTCTCGAAGGACGTTCAGTTCAAGGACCTCGGCCTGCTGATCGTCGACGAGGAGCAACGCTTCGGCGTGCAGCACAAGGAGCGGATCAAGCGGCTCAAGCGCCACGTCGACGTGTTGTCGCTGACCGCCACGCCGATCCCCCGGACGCTGCAGATGTCGCTGATCGGCGTGCGCGACCTCAGCGTCATCGAGAGCCCGCCGCCCGACCGCTTCGCGGTCGCCACACACGTCATGGTCTACGACCCGGAGGTTGTCGCCTCGGCCATCCGCGCCGAGCTGTCGCGGGAGGGCCAGGTGTACTTCGTCCACAACCGCATCGAGACGATCTACTCGATGGTCGAGTCGCTGCGCGCCCTGGTTCCCGAGGCGCGGTTTCGGGTCGCCCACGGCCAGCTTCCCGAGCGCGAGCTCGAGCGCGTCATGCTCGACTTCGTTCGCCACGAGCTCGACGTGCTGGTAACAACGACGATCATCGAGAACGGTCTCGACATACCGCTCGCCAACACGATGATCGTCAACCGCGCCGATCGCTTCGGCCTCGCGCAGCTCTACCAGCTACGCGGACGCATCGGCCGTTCGAATCGACGGGCCAGCGCCTATTTGATGATTCCGCCGCCGCACAGGCTCTCCGATGTGGCTCGCAAGCGCCTGCGGGCCATCCAGGAATTCGCCGACCTGGGCTCCGGCTTTCGCCTCGCCGCCATGGACCTGGAGATCCGCGGCGCCGGCGCATTGCTGGGTGAAAGGCAGCACGGCCACATGGCGGCGGTTGGATTCGACATGTACGCGCGGCTCCTCGAGGAGGCCGTGCACGAGCTCGAAGGCGCCCCGCCAGCTTCGGAAACCCGGGCCCAGCTCAACCTTGGCGTCGGCTTCTCGATTCCGGTCGACTACGTCGAAGATCCGTTGCAGCGGCTCATGGTCGCCAAGCGCCTCGCCTCGGCCCGCGATCGCGCCCAGCTCGAGGCGCTGCGCGACGAGGTTCGCGACCGTTATGGCGCTTTGCCGGCCGAGGCCGAGGAGCTGTTCGCCTACGCCGAGCTGCGCCTCGACGCCGAGGCGCTGGGGGTGCTGTCGGCCGACCGCGTCGGTCGCCGTTTCGAGCTTCGCATCGGTCGCGACCCGGTGATCGACCTGGCTGCGCTGGTGGAGCGCGTCCGGAATGAACCGGGCTGGACCATACGGCCGCCCGACCGCCTGGTGGTGCAAACGGCGGCGGTGAGTGGAGAGGCTCCTGAGGACTCGGAGTTCTCACCCGTCGCGGCGCTTCGGAGCCTGCTCGACCGGCTGCCGCAGGTGCGTGGCCAGGCCGCGTCGTGATACCCTGTGGCCCGGCTTTTTTTTCGCCTTTTTCGCAGCCATGGCCGTCTCATCGAGAGGAGACCGCCCCATCCCCATGCATGCGCGAGGAACCTCGAATGCGGTTGCATGAATCACTCCGCCGGACCCGCACCAGAGCCTTGTTGGGGACGCTGGTCGCCGTCCTCGTCCTGGTGACGGGCGCCCCGCCCGCCGCCGCCGCCCAACAGACGGGACAGGCCGCCGCTACGCGGCAGGCCGGGCTCGCCCCCGCCATGGGCGGCATCATCGATCGTGTCCTCGTGCGGGTCGATGGACGGGCGATCCTCTACAGCGACTTCGAGGCGCAGTGGAGGGATCAGCTGGCAGTGATCTCGGCCCAGTTTTCGCAAGCCGAGATCGACGCCCAGACGCCGATGTTCCGCATGCGGATCATGCAGGCGCTAGCCGAGGGCATCATGCTCGAGCTGCGCGCCGAAGATCTCGGCATTGTTGCCAACGTCAACGACATCGACCGCGCCATACTCAACGTCCGCGAGACCAACGGCTACACCGATGACGCCGCGTGGGCCCAGGCGTTGGCGGAAGCCGGCATGACCGAGCCCATGTTACGCGAGCAGTTAGAGAGCACCATCGTCCGGCAGCGCATGATGACGCAGGAGATCAGCCGCAGAGTTTTCGTCTCGCAACGCGAGGTGGAAGCCTACTACGAGCAGAACCTCGATACGTTCACCGAACCCGAGCAGGTTCTGTTCCAACAGATCATCTTCGTGTACACGGGCGCCGATCGTGCGCCCGTCCGCGAGCGAGCTGAGAACGCCCTCACCGAGCTGCGCGCCGGGATCCCGTTGACCGCCGTCGGCAACAAGTACACGACGCCGGGGCGAGATCTCGTTACAGACGCGAGCGAGGCCAGCTGGATAGCGCCCGAGGATCTGCAGCCGGAGATTCTCGCCGCGGTCAACAACCTCACGCCGCTGGACTACTCCGAGCTCATCGAGGGCCGCTTCGGCTACCACATCATCCAGCTCATGGATCACAAGGAAGGCCGCGCCCAGCCGCTGGAGGAGGTCGCCGCCTCCATCGACAACTTCCTCCGCAACGAGAAGATGGGGGTCGAGCTCGACAGCTACACCGCCGGCCTGATGAAGAAGGCCAGCATCGAGATCTACGCGGAGGAGTTCACCGATCTCGAGAAGGTTTGGGACGAAGGGAACGAGGGTGCGCCAACCGGCACTCCCGGGCGCGGCCGCTAAGCGCTACGTCGCCGAGCTGGCGCTCGGCGAGCGGGTCGACACGACCTTCCTGCTGCGGCGCTGCGATCTCCGCACCCGGCAGAGCGGCGAGCCCTACCTGGCGCTGCAGTTCAGCGACAAGAGCGGCACCGTTTCGGCGCGCATGTGGGACGGGGCCGAAGCCGCGGCGCGGGCCGTCAACGAGGGCGAATACGTTCGCGTCGTCGGCGTCGTCGAGACCTGGCAGTCGCGGCCGCAGATCAAGGTCGACCGTCTCGAGCCGGCCGAAACCGACTCGATCGACCCGGCGGACTTCCTCCCCGCCTCGGAGCGCGACGTCGGGGAGATGTACGACGAGCTGCTCGGTGTCATCAGCTCGGTGCACAACGAGCACCTGCAAGCCTTGTTGCGGGCGACGTTCGGCGATCCCGAAGTGGCGGCGCTGTTTCGCCGCGCCCCGGGCGGCGTCATGCTGCACCACGCCTACGTCGGCGGTTTGCTCGAGCACACCCTTTCGGTCGTCACCCTGGCAACCCATCTGGCCGACCACTACGATTCGGTCGATCGGGACCTGCTGGTGACCGGCGCTTGCCTGCATGACCTGGGCAAGATCTGGGAGCTGGCCTACGACCAGGCGTTCGAATACACGGAAGAAGGTCGCCTGGTCGGCCACCTGCTCTTGGAGAGCAACTGGCTGGCGAGACGTATGGACGACATCGAAGATTTTCCGCTGCCGTTGCGCCACCACGTACTGCACTTGCTCGCCAGCCACCACGGGCTGCACGAGCATGGCGCAGTGGTGCAGCCGGTGACCCGCGAGGCGTTGGTTTTGCACTACATCGACGATCTCGACTCGAAGATGGGAGCCATGGAGATCGCGATCGCCGAGGCGAAAGCGACCGGCGCCAACACCGCCTACAGTCGATCGTTGAACCGCCGGGTGCTACGACGACGATGGAACGAGGTGAAAGAGTGAGCCTTGACCTAGAACGATCCTATCGACGAGCGCGGGGCGCGATCGCCGTGCTGGCGGTTTGCGTCCTGACAGCCGGCGCTCTCGCCTGCAGTGGCGCGCCGGCCGCGGAAGAAGACGCCGCCGCCCCGATCGCCGTCGAAACGCCGGCCGCCGGCCCGGCGGCCGGCACTGCCGCCCCAGCCCAGGCGCCGCCTGTACCGCAGAAGCAGTTCCCGCCCCAGGACCATCTCAACAAGATCGTTGCGGCCTACAACGTCGCCAACCAATACCCCGAGGTGCTCACCGGGCTGCCCTGCTACTGCCCGTGCGAGCTGTACGGCCACGGTAGCGTCATCGACTGCCACCGCTCGCAGCACGCGGCGATGTGCGACATCTGCATGGACGAGGCGATCGAGGCCGGCCAGATCTACCAGCAGCAGCTCGCCAACGGTGTCGACGACATCGCCGCCGCCCAGGCGCAGGTGAAGGACCGCTACCGGCGTGCCGTGGTGGCGCAGAGGGCACAGCAGTTTCCGATGATGAACACGCAACAGGGGCGGGCGTTCCTGCAGGCGTGCTCCGATTGCCACCAGCCGCCGCACCCGGGGATGCACCTACCCGGCGACTGGGACGCGTCGCTGGCGCGCATGGAGCAGTACGCGCGCGGCAAGGGCTTGATGCAGAGCGACCAGGTCTGGCAGGCGGCCCTCGAGTACGTCAGCATGGTTTCGGCGCAGGTGCCAGCCTCGACCATAGTGCAGTACCGCCAGAACCTCGAAACCACGGTCGAGCACCTCAAGCACGCCGAGGGCGACGCCGCCTACTACCCGAGCGTACGCGATCCGGTTCTCGATCCGGCCTGGGCCGAGCGCGTGGCGGCCGCCTACAACGCCGCTCGTGCCTTGCCCGCCGAGCTCCTCGCCTCGACCCCGACTGCTTGTCAGGAGTGTCTGGACGCCGGCAACACCAACATCCTGGCGTGCTTGAACGCGTGGCAGGCGATCACCTGCGAGACGGCGATCGAAGAGGTCGAGAAGCTGGTCGCGGAGCACGAGCAGAATCAGTAGCGCTCGGGGCGGCAGGCGCAGGCGCGGCGAGCACCAAGGCAGCGCCGGGCTATTGACCGCGCGGACGTACCCTGTCGAGCTCCGGAAACTCGGTCCAGGTTTCGGGTGCCGGGTTGGGCTCGACGATCAACCGCACGCCCTCCACACCCGGCGCCAGGGGGCGTACCTCGAGGGTGTACTTTTTCGACAGGCCGCGCATGTCCATGTCGGACACGTTGATCGGGACGCGCTGCGCATCGAGGACGTCGCCGTTGGCGTCGAGCTGCTCGACGAGAACCGTCAGGCGGGTCAGGCCGTCCTCCGTATTCTTGACCACGTCGACGTCGAGATAGAGGTAGGGTGCCGGGGTGTCGACACCGCGGTCGATCCACGAGGCAAGGCTCACTTCGAAGCTATTGCGGACGGCGATGACCTCCGCCACCAGGTCCTCGGCGGTTGGCGGTGAGCAGGCGATGGTCGCGGCGGCGAGCAGCAGGGCGGTGAATGTGGCGCGGGTGCGCATCAGCGGGTTTCCTCCTCTTCGACCAACAAGGCCCGGTAGATCTCGCGCCGGGGCACGCCGTGCCGGCGCGCCAGCGCTTTAAGGGCTTCTTTGCGCGGCGTTCCTTCTTCCAAGAGCTGCGCGAAACGGCGGTCGAGGTCGTGACGGTCGAGCGGTTTCCCGGCGCTTGCTGCGTCCGTCTTGACGACGCTCGCTCCGGCCACGCACACGGTGACCTCGCCCCGAACCTCGGTATCCGCGAACCGCGCGGCAACCTCGGGGAGGGTGCCACGAATGAATTCTTCGTGCATCTTGGTGAGCTCCCGCGCGACCGCGGCCGGGCGCTCGCCGAGCACCTCGGCTGCGTCCGCGAGCGACCGCGCGAGCCGGCGCGGAGATTCGAGGAAGACGAGCGTCCCGGGCTCGTCGGCGAGCGATTCGAGCAGCCGCCGCCGGGCGCCGGCCTTGCGCGGCAGGAAGCCGCAAAAGGTGAATCGGTCGACCGGCAGGCCGGAGCCGGTGAGCGCCGCCAGCAGCGAGCTCGGACCGGGAATGGGAACCACCGCGACACCGACGTCGAGCATCGCACGGACCAGAGAATGTCCCGGGTCGGAGATCAACGGCGTGCCGGCGTTGCTGACCAGGGCCATTCGTTCTCCTGCCGCCACCCGTTCGGCGAGCCTCTGCGCCAGCCTCCCTTCGTTGTGGTCGTGCAACGACTTCAGCGACGTGCGGATCTCGTAGTGGGTCAGTAATTTCCGCGTTCGCCGGGTGTCCTCGGCGAGAACCAGATCGGCGGCGCGAAGCACGGCCAGCGCCCGCAGGGTGATGTCCTGGAGGTTGCCGATCGGCGTGGCGACGAGGTAGAGGCCGGCGGCGAGGCTTTCGTTGTCGTTCTCGGCGGGCATGGCTGAAATCTACCAGAAGCGACCGGCGCGGCGGCGTCGTGACTCCTCCGCGATGAGGCAGCAGCATCTCGTCGTCACTCGTTGCCTTCGCCCCACTTGCCAGGCCCGCCACCGTTTCACCCCGGTCTGCTAGAGTTGATCGCTTGACTCCTTTCCTCAGGAGATGACTGTGATCGACGGCGTCAAACACATCCCGCGGCGGCGCCACAGTGACGAGCGCGGCTACGTCACCGAGATTCTCCGCTCCGACGAGGGGCATTTCGAGAATTTCGGCCAGGCGTACGTCACCGGGTGCTACCCGGGCGTCGTCAAGGCGTGGCACAAGCACAGCAAGCAAACCGACTATTTCTACGTGGTCACCGGCACGATGAAGGTGGGCCTGTACGATGATCGCCCGGACAGCCCCAGTGTGGGGACGTACCAGGTGGCCGTGCTCGGGGAGCGCGGCGATGACGCACAGCTGGTGATTCCCGCCGGTGTTTGGCACGGCATGATGGCGATCGAGAGGTTCTCGGTGATGCTCAACATCCCCACAACGCTGTACGACTACGACGATCCCGACGAAGAGCGTGTCGCGTGGGATGCCTTCGAGGATATCTGGACGGTCAAGAATCGTTGAGCGGTTCACCGTAAGATACGGTAACTTATCGTAATTTCAAGGCAACTCGCTCCGCACAGCCCATGAGCGCTGCAGAGATTCTGGGCCCGATCGATACGATCCGCGTTCGCGGTGCCCGCACCCATAACCTCCGCGCCATCGACCTCGACATCCCGCGCTACTGCATCGTGGTCGTCACCGGTCTGTCGGGATCGGGGAAGTCGTCTCTCGCTTTCGACACGCTCTACGCCGAGGGGCAGCGTCGCTATGTCGAGTCGCTGTCGGCCTACGCCCGGCAGTTCCTCGAGCAGATGGAGCGGCCGGACGTGGAGAGCATCGAGGGATTGTCGCCGGCGATCGCCATCGAGCAGAGGAGGACGAGCCGAAACCCGCGCTCGACCGTGGGGACGGTCACCGAGCTCTACGACTACCTGCGCTTGCTGTACGCCCGCGTCGGCACGCCGCATTGCCCGGAGTGCGGGCGCGCCGTTCGATCGCAGACGACCCGGGCAATCGTCCATCAGGTGATGAGCCTCCCCGAGGGCTCGCGGCTGCAGATCCTCGGTCCCATCGTGCGCAGCCGCAAAGGTGAGTTCAAAGCCGAGCTCACTCGGTTGGCGCGCAGCGGCTTCGTGCGCGCCCGTATCGACGGGCGCGTCATGGAGATCCACAAGCCGCTGCCACTGGTTCGCCAGCAACTGCACGACATCGAGGTCGTGGTCGACCGCGTGATTCTGCGGCCCGGAATCGAGAAGCGCCTGCGTGACGCGGTCGAGAAGGCCGTGCAAGTGGGGGACGGCGTGGTGATCGTCAACGTCCTCGGCGACGCCGACTACCTGTACTCGAAGAAGCTGGCGTGCCCTCATTGCGAGATCAGCGTTCCGGAGCCGATGCCGCGATCGTTCTCGTTCAACAGCCCGCGCGGCGCCTGCTCCCACTGCGAGGGGCTCGGTCATCGCTTGGAGTTCGATCCCGAGCTGGTCGTTCCCGATGCCGATCTCTCGCTGCCGTCCGGCGCCATCGCGCCGTGGCGCGGCTCCACCTACCCGGAGCATTTTTTCACCGCGCTGTGCCTCGAGTTCGAGGTCAAGCCCGACACCTCGTGGGGCGAGCTGCCGGAGGCGTTACGACGTCTCGTTCTCGACGGCCCGCCCGACGGCGAGGCGCTCGAGATCCCGGTCGCCAGGGGGCTGCTCGACAAGCGCCTCGGCCGCGGTTTCGCCGGCGTGATTCCGATCCTCGAGAGCAACCGCAAGCGAGAATCTCCCGGTCGCCGCGGCCACAAGATCGAAAAGTTCATGCGCGCGAGCCGCTGCCGAATGTGCGATGGAAACCGGCTGCGCCCCGAGAGCCTCGCGGTCCTCATCGGCAAGAGATCGATCGCCGACTTCACCGCCCTGACCATCGACGAGGCCCTCGAGGCGCTGCAGAAGGTCGAGGTGCGCAAGCGGTTGCGGCCGGTGGCCGATCCGTTGTTCAAGGAGATCGGCGACCGCCTGAAGTTTCTCCAGCAGGTGGGTCTTGGCTACCTGACGCTCGACCGCCCGTCCGGCTCGCTCGCCGGCGGCGAGAGCCAGCGCATCAGACTCGCCACCCAGATCGGAACGCGGTTGCGCGGCGTCATGTACGTGCTCGACGAGCCCAGCATCGGCTTGCACCAGCGCGACAACGCCCGGCTGCTCGAAGCGCTGCGCGAGATCCGCGACCAGGGCAACACGGTGATCATCGTCGAACACGACGAGGAAACGATCCGCGCCGCGGATTGGGTCGTTGATCTGGGGCCCGGAGCGGGAGAGCACGGCGGCTACGTGGTTGCCGAGGGCCCACCAGAGGCCATCGCTGCCGACCAGGAATCGCTGACCGGCGCCTACCTTTCGGGGCGGCGGAGTATCGCCATCCCGGCGTCCCGCCGCCACCCTGCCGATCTGATCGCTGGCGGCGACGGAACGCCCGGGTGGCTCACGGTTCGGGGGGCGCGCCACCACAACCTGTGCGACATCGACGTCGCCTTCCCGCTCGGTTGCTTCACCGTCGTCACCGGGGTCTCGGGGTCCGGCAAGAGCAGCTTGGTTCAGGAGATCCTCTACCGCGAGCTGGCGCGGGTCCTGTATCGCGGCCTCGACCAACCCGGCGACCACGACGCCATCGACGGCATCGAGCTCGTCGACAAGGTGATCGACATCACCCAGGATCCGATTGGCCGCTCTCCGCGGTCCAACCCGGCGACCTATACGGGTGCCTTCACGCCGATCCGCCAGCTTTTCGCCTCGTTGCCCGAGAGCAAGGTGCGCGGCTACGGGCCGGGGCGCTTCTCCTTCAACGTCGTGGAGGGACGCTGCGCCGCCTGTGAGGGTGCCGGCGTGCGCAAGATCGAGATGCACTTCCTGCCCGACGTCTACGCGCCCTGCGAGGAGTGCAACACGCGGCGCTACAACGCCGAGACGCTCGAGATCCTCTACCGCGGACTCCATATCGCCGACCTCCTCGACCTCACCGTCGAGCACGCTCTCGAGGTGTTCGGCAGCGTGCCGGCGATCGGCCGACGCTTGCAAGGTCTCATGGACGTCGGCCTCGGCTATCTGACTCTCGGCCAGTCGGCGACGACGCTGTCGGGCGGCGAGGCGCAGCGCGTCAAGCTTGCCAAGGAACTCTCGAAGCGCGCCACCGGGTCGAGCATCTACATCCTCGACGAGCCCACAACCGGGTTGCACTTCGAGGACGTCAACCGCCTGCTGCAGGTGCTCGACGCCCTCGTCGAGCAGGGCAACACGGTCATCGTGATCGAGCACAACCTCGAGGTGGTCAAGTGCGCCGATTGGATCATCGACCTGGGGCCGGAGGGCGGGGAACAGGGCGGCCGAGTCGTCGTCGAGGGAGCGCCGGAATCGGTGGCCGAGCACCGCACGTCGCACACGGCGCGCTACCTGCGCGAAATCCTCGCCGGCTCGCGCGTTTCGGCGTGACCTCTACCCGGGTGGCGGCGGCGGCGCGGGCCGGGGAGCGCCGGCTGCGCGTCGCGATGTTCTCTCCGGTGGCACCGATCCGGTCGGGGATCTCCGCGTACCTCGCCGATCTGTTGCCGTTGCTGCCCGAGGTCTGGGACATCGACGTGTTCACCGATGTGGACGTCGAGCCGGACCCCCGGGGGTTGGCGCGGGTCGGGTCTCCGGCGCCGTGCTTTCCACACCCAGAGTTCGGGGCGCGGAACGCCGCCGAGCCCTACGACCTGAACGTCTACCAGGTCGGCAACAGCACCGCCCGCACCTACATGCTCGAGTATGTCACCGAGCATCCGGGTTTGCTCGTTCTTCACGACGGCGTCATCCATCCGGGGCGGATCGGCGCGGCGACCGCGGCGGGGACGATCCAGCAGTATCGGAAGATCACCGAGACCTGCCGCGGCGACATCGGCCGCGCCGTCGGCCACCTCGTCGCCGGCGGTCTCGGCGGCCCCGCCATCTACTCCACCTTCCCGATGTGTGAGGATCTCGTCGGCGCCAGCTTGGCGACGGCCATGCACGGAGAGCTGGCGTGCGGGTGGTTGCGCGGATTGGTTCCGTCGGCGCGCGTCGTGTCGCTGGCGCACTGGCGCTCCGTGGATGTCGCAGATGATCTGCGCGCCGCATGGAGGCACCGACTGGGAGATCCGGACGACGTCGTCGTTGGCTCCTTCGGCAACATCGGGCCCGAGCGCCGTCTGGACCGAGCTCTCTACGCCCTTGCCGACATCGATACCGGCCGGCTGTGGCGTCTTGCCGTGGTCGGATCTGTCGACGAAAGGTTGGGACTCGCGGCGCTTGCTGCCGAGCTCGGCATCGGGGACCGCGTTCGCTGGTATGAGGGTTTGGGCGATGCCGACTTCGTCGCCGTCATGGCCGCCGTCGACCTCGCCATCAACCTCCGCTATCCCCCTGCGCGCGCCTCGTCCGGCGTGTTGCACCAGTTGCTGCAGCTCGGCGTTCCGACGCTGATCAGCGACGTGGTGCACTGGCGTGAGTATCCGGAGGAGGCGGTGGCACGCATCCCGCCGGGCCCGGATGAAGTCGAGGACAAGTCGCTGCGCGTGTCGCTGGCGCGGTGGATCGTCAACCCGAAAGCGCGGGCGGCCGCGGCGCGGGCGGGGCGCGACTGGGCGGCACGCCATATCTCGCCGCAACGCATGCGGGAAACCTACGTCGAGGCGGTCGAAGAGGCGCTTGGTGCGGCGGCGAGCGGCCGCCAAGGATCGGGCAGCCTTTGATGTATCATCCCCCGAAACCGGCCCGCCGTCCCCGGCTGGAAGCGCACAAGCGCCCCTCGGCACGACCCGTCTCCGTTCTATGAAGCACTTGCAGATCGCCGTGATCGGCACCGGCTACGTCGGGCTTGTCTCCGGCGCATGTTTCGCCGAGTTCGGCATCAACGTGACCTGCGCTGACATCGACGAGGAAAAGATCCAACAGCTCGGGGAGGGGCATATTTCCTTCTACGAGCCCGGCTTGTCCGAAAAGGTGCAAGCTAACGTGGAGCAAGGGCGGCTCGGTTTCACGACCGACGTGGCGGCGGCGATACGCGACGCGCTGGTGGTTCTGATCGCCGTGGGAACGCCTGCCAACCGTGACGGAACGCCCAACCTGGACGCCATTGAGACGGTCGCGCGCGAGATCGGCCGCAATCTCTCCGGCTACAAGGTCGTCGTCACCAAGAGCACCGTGCCGCCGCGAACCGGCGAGCGGGTGCGCTCGATCATCGAGGCCGAGGCAGAGGAGGGCGTCGAGTTCGACGTCGTCAGCAACCCTGAGTTTCTGCGCGAGGGTTCGGCGGTCGAGGATTTCATGCGGCCCGATCGCATCGTTGTCGGGGCTGAGTCGAAGCGCGCCGTCGACATCATGAAGGAACTCTACGGCCCCCTCTATCTCATCGAGACGCCTTTCATCATCACCGACGTGCCGACCGCCGAGATGATCAAGTATGCGTCGAACGTTTTCCTGGCGACCAAGATCTCCTTTATCAACGAGATCGCCAACGTTTGCGAGCGTGTCGGCGCCGACGTTCACCAGGTCGCGCGGGCGATGGGTCTCGACGGCCGCATTTCGCCGAAGTTCCTCCACCCCGGGCCCGGTTTCGGCGGCTCTTGCTTCCCCAAGGACGTCAGCGCGCTGGTGTCGGCGGCGGACAGCGTCGACTACGACTTCAAGATCGGCAAGGCGGTGCTGGAGGTCAACAGCAGGCAGCGTCAGTTCATGGTCGACAAGATCATCGCCGCTGCCGCCGGCGACGTCGACGGCAAGGAGATCGGTTTCTTCGGCCTCGCCTTCAAGCCCAACACGGATGACATGCGCGACAGTCCGACGATCGACATCATCCAAAGGCTGCAGGAAGCCGGGGCGCGCATCCGCGCCTACGACCCGGCCGCCATGGACAACGCGCGCCGCATCTTCGACGGTATCGAGTACTGCTCCGATGCCTACGAAGTCGCGGTGGACGCCGACGTGCTGGTGGTGGCGACCGAGTGGAACCAATTTCGTAACCTCGATCTCGAGCAGGTCCGAGACAGCATGCGCAGCCCGATCGTCGTCGATCTGCGCAACATCTACGATCCGAAGAAAATGGCCACGCTCGGCTTCACGTACGATTGCATCGGCCGGCCGCCGGCCGAGCGGGGATGGGAAGCAGCGGTGGGCTGAGGGGCCCGCCCGTCGACAACCAGGAGGGCGCCGTGGACCGAGACGAGGTCGCAAGACGCCTCGAGAAGATCCGCGCCGTGGTGCGCGACGAGCTCGCCATGCGCGAGCCGGCGGTCTTCGACGACTCGGTGCGCGGGGAAGTGCCGTTTCATCTGGCGGCGGGCATCGGCATCATCGTCAGCGGCGACCCCGAGCTGACGGTCACCGACGAGCTCGAGGCCGCCAATCAGACCGCCGATATCCTCGCCGTCGAGCCTTCGAAAGTGCGCGTCGTCGGGCCGGTCATCGACCTTCTGCGTCTCCTCGGCCGCCCGTTCGTGAAGATTTTCGTGGGCGGCCACCTGGCTCGGCAGCAGCAGTTCAACGCCCACGCGGTTCGCCACATGAACGAGCTGGGTCGCCGGCTCGAAGAGCGCATTCGCCGGCTCGAAGAGGCAATCGGGGAGTGGTCGGCGAACCCGGGGGGCATCGACGCGCGCGTCAGGCGCAGTCTCGACTCGTACGACGCGGCGCTGCGCCAGCGCCACATGACCTTGTTCTCTGCCCTCGAAGAGGAAGTCCTGATGGCGCACAAGGCCCTCGAAGGGCTGCGCAAGCTCGAAGTGCGATTCGTCGAGCGCGCCCAGGCGATCGATCGCCGCTTTTCCGAGAAGGACGCGGCGTTCAAAGCTACCACCGACCGGTTCAGCCGGCGGGAGAAAGTGCTCGACGAGGTCGAAGGACAGATTGGTGAGCTCATGGCGATGCGCTCGTTGCTGCGCAAGGTGCTCGAGAGCGCATCGGCCCCGGGCGATGCCGAGGGCGGGGCGACGAAAGCCGCGGCCGCCGCACCTCCCTTGACCGAGCCGACTGCCTGGAGCGAGCTGGGTGAATGGATGGGGGACGAGGACTATCGCTCGTTCCAGAATCGATTCCGGGGAGATCCGGAGGTGATCACTCAACGCCTGCGCGAACATGTCGCTCGTTTCGAGAATGTCGGGGGCATGGTCGCCGATCTGGGATGCGGCCGGGGCGAGTTCCTCGACCTTTTGGCCGCCGCCGGGATCGACGCGATCGGCGTCGAGATCAACGCCGCCGACGTCGAGGAATGCCGGCGCCGCGGCCACGACGCTGTCGTCGCCGACCTCTTCGATTGGCTCGGTGCACAAGAGAATCATTCGCTTGGCGGCGTGTTCATGGCGCAGGTTATCGAGCACCTGGTGCCGACCGATTGGCAGCGCTTTGTCGAGCTCGCCGCCGCCAAACTCGAGGCCGGCGGCCGCCTGGTGGTCGAGACCATCAACCCCGAGAGCCTCTACGCGCTCACCCGTGCCTACGTCATCGACCCCACCCACATCCGCCCGGTGCACCCGGAGCTGCTGTCGTTCCTGGCTCGTCGCGCCGGGCTCCATCCGGTCGAGGTGGAATTTCAATCGCCGGTTCCCGACGAAGAGAGGCCCAGCGGGCTGGCGTTTTTCCAGGGGTCCGCTTCCGGCGAGATCACCGAGGAGCTCGCGGCGCTCAGGGAGGCGTTGCTCCGCCTCGATCGCATGTGCTGTGCCCCCCAGGAATACACGCTGCAGGCGAGCCGTCCCGTGCTCGGGGCATCGGACTGATGGCGCGCCACCGCATCTGCGTGGCGGCGCCCCAGGTTCCCTACTCGAGGGGCGGCGCCGAGTTACACACCGATTTGCTGGTCGACGCCCTCAAAGAGGAAGGACACGACGTCGAGCTCGTCACCTTGCCCTACATCTGGACGAGCGACGAGAGCGCGCTGGAACAGTGCCTCGCCTGGCGCCTGGTCGACATTTCCACCGAGATAGCCGGCATCGATTTGGTGATCGCAACGAAGTTTCCTTCGTACTTGATCAAGCACCCCAACAAAGTGGCCTGGATCTTCCATCAGCAGCGCGAGGTGTACGACCTTCACGCCACCCCGTTCGGCTTGTTGTCGGGTAGCGACGGCGATCGCGGCCTGCGCCAGGCGCTGGTCGAGCTCGACTTGCAAGGGTTGAGCGAGAACCGGGCACTGTTCGCCAATAGCCGCAACACGGCGGCGCGCGTCGAGCGCTATTGTGGCTGGAAAGCGCGGGCGCTGTACGCGCCGCCGAAGCTCCGCGAGGAACTGCACCGGGGTCCGTACGGCGACTACCTGCTGTACGTGGGTCGCCTGGATCGCATCAAGCGCATCGACCTGACGATTCAAGCGATGGCCGAGACAAAGGGCTCGTTCCCCCTGAAGATCGTGGGAAAGGGCCCCCACCTTCTGGAGCTGCAGCGCGCCGTCACCGAACTCGGGTTGTCGAAACGGGTCGAATTCCTGGGTTTCGTCAGCGACGAAGAGGTGGTCGAACTCTACGCGGGTTGCTTCGCGGTGGCGCTGACGCCGCACGACGAAGACTACGGCTTCACGACGCTCGAGGCGTTTTTTGCCGGCAAGCCGGTGGTTACGACCGACGATGCCGGTGGCGTCTTGGAGTGGGTTCAAGACGGCGTCACCGGGACGGTTTCGGCGCCGGAACCGTCCCGCATCGCAGAGAGACTCGACGAGCTCGCTGCCGATCGCGATCTGTGCGAGCGGATGGGAACGACCGGGCGGACGCGCGTCGAGGCCGAGGTAAGCTGGCCGCTGGCGATCGGAGCGTTGACCGCAACCCTGGACTGATCGATGCGAATCGCGGTGGCATTGCCGAGCCTGGAGGCGGGCGCCCCACAAAGGCGCTCGATCGACGCCATGCTGGAGCAGCTCGTCGGGAGCGGCCACGAGGTCGAAGGATTTGCCGAGCACGATCGTTCCGACGAGAGTGGGGTGCATCCGGTGTTTCACTATCTGCGGATGCCGGAGCGGCACGCCGACCGGCCGTTCGACACGGCGCTCTATCCGCTCGGCCGTGACGCGACGCCGTATCAGAGCGTGTTCTTTCTGATGAACCTGTATCCGGGGGCGGTCTGGTTCCTCGATCCGATTGTTCACCACCTCGCTGTGGGGGGCATCGCGCTAATGGGCGACTGGGCCTCGTACCGCGAGCTGCTCGACCGTGCCTACGGACCAACCGGCGCGGCGGTGGCGCAGACGGTGGCTTCGAACTGGGGCACCGGAGCGCTGTTTCGCCGTTACGATCTGGTGGCGGCTGCCGCCGCGTCGCAGGCGGCGGTGCTTGCGGCCTGGCCGTCGCTGGCCACGCGGATCGCTTCGCGCCTCGAGGGCATCACCGTGAAAGCCGTTCCACTCGGAGTCGTCGATGCCCTAGCCGATCCCGAAACGGGTTCGGCCACAGCCTCCGTAGACGGTGGCGTCGGGGACATCGCCATCATGACCGTCAACGAGTCGTACGCGACGACCGCGGTTCGCGTCGCCGCCGCGGCGCTCGAGGCGGCTCCCGACGCCCGTGTACGGCTGTGTTTGAGCGACCCGATCTACAAATCGCAGGGCGCGGAGGTGGCCCGGCACCTGGGCATCGACGAGCGCATCGAATGGGAGCTCACCACATCACCGGGCCGGCTCGCCGAGGTAGCGGCGGCAAGCGGGGTTCTCTTTTG
>JADFNY010000216.1 GCA_022563115.1 Acidobacteriota bacterium
ATCGAGCGAAATCCAGGTGCCCTCGTCGGTGGTGAAATCGAGGGTCCGTGTCGTGATCAGCGGCAGCGTGTTCTCGCGCCGCGCTTCGGCGGCGGCCTCGTCGTTTTCCTCTTGCGTTTGAGCGAACGCCGCCGGGGGCAAGCTGAGCAAAAAGACGGCGATCACAACGACCGAGCTCGGCAACAGGCGAAGGCATCGAGACATGGAACGACTCCTCGGTTGTAGCGGGGTGCTGTATGACTCCTGGCGGTACCGTTGCGGGCAGCTCAGCGCCCCGCTTGTCCGTGGCGTTAGCCGAAATTACGGGCTATCGACGCGTTTTGGGTGAGGTCTCTACCGCTCCGAGCATGCCACAAGGCCCCCGGCCCCTCACCCGCGGAAATCCTCGCGCGCCTCTGTGAGGCACTCCTCGAGCTGGTCGACGATGCGCTCCCAGGAGTAGCGTTCCTCGGCGTATCGTCGGAACTCCGCCCGAAGCTCGGCATCCGAGCTCCAGTCCAGCGCGACGTTCATCTCACGCCCCATGGTTTCGGCGTCGAGGCCCGAGAAGAGGCTTTTCCCGCCGTGGAGCGCCGCGAGAATCTCGTTGGCTCCGCCGACGGGTGTCGCCAGGACGGGGGTGCCGCAGGCCAGCGCCTCCGGAATCGGCAGCCCGAATCCCTGCAGCTCGGTGTCCGGCTGCACGAATAGATCGGCGCAACCGTACACGTCGGCGAGGTCTTCTTCCGGCACGAAGCCGAGGAACCGAACGTGGTCGGCTAATCCTAGCCGCGCCGCCTGTTTCTCGAGGGGGTCCCGAAGCGGGCCCTTTCCTCCGATCACGCAGACGAAGTCGGACCGCAGCTTGCGGAGCTGCGCGAGCGCCTCGAGGAAGTTCTCCATGCCGACGCGCGGAACAAGTAAGCGCAACACGAAAATGATCCTTTGATCGACCGGCAGGCCGAGCCGCTCGCGCCCACGTCGACGGTCATCGAGCGGGCGGAAGCGATCGATATCGACACCCCCCGGGATGATCCGGGCCTCGGAGCGGACGGCTCGTGGGTGCCACCGCTGGAGCTCTTGTCGCATCGAAGCGCTTTCGCAGAAGATCTTGGAGCAGCGCTTCAGCACCATCCCCTCGAGCAACCGTATCATGTGCGGAATCAGCGTCCGATGCACGAGTTTCCCGAACAGATCGCTCGTCGCTTCGGGTCGAAGCGCCAGCCTACTGAGGTACTCGGCAGGAGCAGGGGAGTGGAAGTCGTAGACCAGCGGGAAGCTCGGGCGGCGGATAAACGCCATGCCTGTGAACGGCTGATGGAGGCAGGCGACGTCGGGTGCGCCATCCTCGCATATGCGATCCAGAGCGACCCGGGCGTTACGGAGCGTGGAGCGAAGGACCCGAGGCATCGAGCTCATGTCGGCCCCGTACGGGTAAAGACGGCATCCCTTCCACGCGGCCGGTGACGGCGCGTCCTGATCTATTTTCCGGAACAGGATGCTCACCCGATGGCCGCGGGCGGCCAGGCGCTGCGCGTGCTCGTTGAGCACCCGATGGGCGCCGGCGCCTTCTTCGAGCGGGTCCCCGTCCGCGGTGAGCAAGATGTTCACAGCAAATCACCGAGCAAAGGCGGCGGTTGCTCCAGATTGTGCACTTCGTGCCAGACCTCCAACACGAGAAGGGAGTAGATTCGATCGCTGAGGTCGCGGCGCCCCGAAAAGTGAGTATCCATCAGGCGCTGCACGAAGGCGGGCTCGAGAATCCCCCGTTCCAAAACCCGTTCGGGTGACAGCAATCGCTCGCAGACCGGGCGCAAGTCCGTGCGCAGCCAGGTCGACATCGGTGCCATGAATCCTTGCTTCGCTTGGTGCAGGAGGTTGTCCGGGAGGATCCCTTGCATCGCCGTTTTCAAGAGCGCCTTGAGGCGGCCACCCGGCGCCTTCTGGCTCATCGACAGCGACGTCGCCAGTTCCACCAGATCGGGGTCACAGAACGGAACGCGGAGCTCGAGGGCGTGGGCCATGCTCAGTCGATCCGCAAGGAAAAGCAAATCGTCGGTCAGATAGGTATGAAGATCCAACAGAGAAACCCGATTTCCGATTTCGACGTCGCGCAGCTCCTCCAGGATCGCGGCGTGATGACGGTAGGGATCGGTTTCGTCGATGCTCGCCAGGAATGAGGGCTGGAAGATCTCTTCGAGCGGTTCGTTCGGCAGGAAGCTGACCCACTCGAGGTAGGCCTTGCCCCCCGGCAGCACGCCCGCTTCGAGAAGGCGCCGGGCGCGCCCCGTCGTGTTGCTACCGGTTTCCATGTCCGGAAGCAGCCGCGAAGCGAGAGCCGCCAACGCACGACGCAAAATCATCGGCGCGAGCTGGTAACGATGGTGGATTCGAGCTCCCGCGTAGCGGGGGTAGCCGGCAAACAACTCGTCCCCTCCGATGCCTGTCAACGCAACCGTGACCTCCTGCCGTGTTTCTCGAGAGATCAAGTAGGTCAGCAGCGCGGACGAGTCGGCGCACGGCTCCCCGAGCGACCAGACCACCGCCGGAAGGGTGTCGAGGATGTCCGGGGAGACCGCGAACTCGCGATGATCGGTGTCGAACAGCTCGGCCACCTGGCGGGCCTTGGCACGTTCGTCGTAGGAAGGGTGGGTGTTCGGAAACCCGATACAGAACGTACGCACCGACGTGTCGGAGTGCTCTGCCATGGCGGCCACGACCGCGCTCGAGTCAACACCACCGCTGAGGAAGGCGCCGAGGGGGACGTCGCTGATCAGTTGCCGGGAGACCGCGCGGTACACGCGATCTCGCACTTCGCCGGCGAGCTCGCGCTCGTCGACGTTCACCTCGGTGGGAGATGGTTTCCAGAACTGATGGATCGACGCGGCTCCGTCGCGGAAGAGCAACCAACTGCCGGGAGCGAGCTTCTTGATGTCCCGGTAGGCGGTCCCCGGAAAGGGCACGTAGAGGAAGGTCAGATACTGCAGCACCGCGTCCGGGTCGATGCGTTCGTCAGCGCCGGTCAGCCGCCCGATCGCCCGCGGCTCGGAGGCGAACCACAGCCTTCCACCGTCCATCTGGTAGTAGAGGGGCTTGATTCCGAGCGGATCACGAGCCAGAAAGAGGTGTCGTTCCCGGCTGTCCCAGATGGCGAAGGCGAACATGCCGTCGAGCTGGTGCACGCACTCCGGCCCCTTTTCTTCGTACAGGTGGATGATGACTTCCGCGTCGCAATGGCTTCGGAAGGTGTGACCGCGGCGCTGTAGCCGTTCACGAAGCTCGGGAAAGTTGTAGATCTCTCCGTTGAACACGAGCCAGAGCGTTTCGTCTTCGTTCGGCATGGGCTCGGCGGCGTCGTCGGAGAGGTCGATGATGCGTAGCCGACTGTGGCCGAGGGATACACCGGTTGGCTCGTCCGTCCGGTCGCTGTACACGCCCCGACCGTCCGGCCCACGATGGCCGAGTAGCGACACCATGCGCTCGATGTCGCTGCTGTGGTGCCGGCCTATTACCCCACAGATACCGCACATCTTCGATAATCTCTCTCCGACGAACGCCTCGACGGCCCGGCCGATGGGCTCGGGCCCCGTTCGCGGCGAGCATGCCATAGAGAGAGAGAGTTCGGCGACAGGGATCCGATACCCCCGAGAAACTTGCTCGGAGCTTCCGCCGCTGTCGCTACCGCCGCCGCCGCCGCAAACATCGCACTCCCCGGCACAACGTATGCCGCCACCCGGCGGCAGGCCCAGGATACGCTGCCTTCGATCGCGGCACTGACGTCGTCGCGCGATGAGGCGCAGCCGATTACCACCGAGGAATGCCGCGGCAGGGTCGAAAAGGCGAGGCGCCTGATGGTCGAGAACGACGTCCCGGACGGTCGGGACACTCTACGTTTTCTCAAGATACGGTAGCAGGAGCGCCGAGCCCGCTTTCGCACGGGGGCGGGAACGGCACCCCCGGGAGTTTTTCAGCACCCTGCCAATGGGTGTTAGGGCGCGTCCGCTTGTGAGAACGGACGGCCTACTGTAGAAGACGTTGGTTGAGTCGGCGGGCCAGGTAGAGGCCGGCACCCATCCCGATAACGCTGACTATGAAGGCGGCGAAAAGGGAGATCCAGGCGCCGACAGTCCAGCCGAGCCAACTTCCGGCGAACATTCCGATGAAATCAATCATTCGTTTCATGGGCGGACTGCTTCAAGCATCGGCAATCAGTTGCCTCACCTGTACGGTGAAGAAGTGAATCACAAGAGCGTCGACACTCGCTGCTGAACGTGGGGTACTGGATGCTCCCCGAGGTTGTAGCCATGGTCGGAAATGAAGACGACGATAGTGTTGTCGCGCATGCCGAGCCGTTCGAGCGTGTCGAGGAGGCGGCCGAGCTGCTCGTCCATGAAGCTGATGCTGGCGTAGTACGCGGCGATCGATTTGCGCTGCTCGCTCGTGTCCATACGAAAACGCGGAGCGGCGTTGCTGTTGCGCTTGGCTGCGGCAGGGACGTCGTCGAGGTCGTCGCTCGGCACATGGGGCAAGTCCATGTCGTCATCAGGATAGTGCGCGAAGTGTCGCTTGGGAGCGATGAGCGGGACGTGTGGGCGGACGAATCCGACGGCGAGAAAAAACGGGGCGTCTTCCTTGAACTTGGTGCGGTTGGTCGCGCCAGACGGCTTGGCGCCGGCGCGATTCTCCAGGATCGCGATGGCCTGGTCGGTGGCCAGCACATCGGCCTGGGAGAGCTCGTGGCCGTCGGGCAGGATCATGCGTGAGAAGTTCGAGCCGTAGTGATCGCCGCGCGAGAGCTTTTCGAGATTGCCCGGCGTGAGCGTCTCCGGCGCCATGACGTTTATCGCGTAATCCCACGAGTCAGGGTCGTCGGACCCGGCTTCGCCCCGCTCGATGCCGCCGGGCACGCCCAGGTGGAAGATCTTCGAGACGCGGGCGCTGTAATAGCCCCCCTCGCGCAGGAAGCCGGCGAGCGTCGGGTGGTCCGCAAGGGAGGGGGTTGCGATGCGGTGGTTGCTGTTCGCAAAGCCGTTGCCCGCGTAGCCAAACGCCTCGCACAGCAGCACGTCCCGATCGATCCCCAGCTCTTGACTGATCGCCTGGGACCTGAGCCGCCCCAGTTCCCTGGGACGAAGCGCAACCGGCTCATCCGCCACATCGATCTGTGCGGCCAGGCGGCGATGCCGACCTAGCGGCGATCAACGAGATCTACAACCACTACGTCGTTAACACGCCGATTACCTTCGACATCGAGCCGATCTCGATGCCGCAGCGGCGGCAGTGGTTCGAACGATACGCCGCCTCCGGCCGTCACCGCCTGCTCGTCGCCGAGGCCGGCGGCGCGGTGATCGGCTACGCCGATAGCCATCAGTACCACGCCAGGCAAGCGTACGACACCACCGTAGAGGTGACTGTCTACTGCGCGCCCGAGGCGACAGGACGCGGCATCGGCACGCGGCTCTATACGGCCCTCTTCGAGGCGATCCAGGGCGAGGACGTGCACACGGCCCTGGCCGGCACCACGCTGCCCAACGCGGCATCGGTCGCGCTCCACGAGCGTTTCGGCTTCTCGCTCTACGGCGTCCAGCACGAAGTCGGCCGCAAGTTCGGCCGCTACTGGGACGTCGCCTGGTACGAGAAGCGGCTCGCCTGAATACGACGGCATTAAACGACCAACCCTCTTGCAGAGCGACTAGAATACACGTATCGTACTCTACATAAGGGCGGGTCTATTAGGAGCTATCGTATGCGTTCAGTAGTTGTCCTGCTAATCGTTAGCGCATTCTCGCTCATTATGCTCGCGTGCGGCGAGGTCCTCGGCTCAGCGCCGACGCCAACGCCGACGGTGTCACCTACGATCACGACTACTCCCACGCCCGCGCCGACGCCCACCCCAACGCCGACGCCGGACCCGCTCGTCCTCGAGCCGGTCGCCCCAGCGCTCGGCGACCTCCAGCAGCGGATGCAGCAGGAGGTCGCAGCGTTTCAGCAGCGCGTGGGCGGCAACTTCGCCGTCGCCGTCACCGATCTCCAGACCGGCGAGACCGTCCACGTCAACGGCGACGACGGCAACCGCATCCCCGGCTGCACGCTCAACTTCTTCGTGCTGCTCTCGGTCGTCCAGGACCTGCAGGCCGGCCTCTACCCCGAGAGCGATGTCGGCCGCCTCATCGCCCAGACGATCTGGGCGAGCGACCCCGGCACCGCCCACCGGCTGCTGCGCGTCACCGGCGGCGGCGATGGCCTGGCCGGCCTCGTCAAGATCAACGACCTGCTCCAGAACCAGCTGGGATTGCGCTCTGCGCTGTACGATCACCCGCCCGCCGCCGGCGACGTGCTCACGCTCACGCCCGGCCGATTCCAGGGCAACCTGATCTCGCCGCTCGACTTCAATCGGGCGCTGACGATGCTCTACCGCGGGGAGCTGCTCGATCCGGAGTGGACCGCCTACCTGATCGAGAAGATGAGCCACGTCAAGCCCGGCCTCAGCCACCTGCTGCCGAGCGGCGTCACGGATCCAACCGCCACCGTCGCCCACAAGAACGGCTACATCGACTACCTGCCGTACTACGTCGACAACGACG